>CAZWOQ010000010.1:0-10714 GCA_964635585.1 uncultured Pseudomonadales bacterium
GCGAAGAGTGAAAGCAAAAAAGAAGTGAAAAAAGCTGTTGCTAAAGCTCCTGCTGTAAAGAAAGCCGCTCCAGCCAAAAAAGTGGCTGCAGCGAAGAGTGAAAGCAAAAAAGAAGTGAAAAAAGCTGTTGCTAAAGCTCCTGCTGCTGTAAAGAAAGCCGTTCCAGCCAAAAAAGTGGTTAAAAAAGCTCCTGCAAAGGCAAAAACTGCTTCAAAAGCTGCAAAAAAAGAATAAAGGTTGAGCCATGTCATTACTAAATCACTTACAAAAAGTCGTTTCCGAAAGTAACAAACGTTTAGGACGTGGTTACGGTTCTGGAAAAGGTGGCCACACTTCCAGTCGTGGTCAAAAAGGGCAAAAATCTCGCAAGGGCAAGAATGTGCCTTTGTGGTTTGAGGGTGGTGCTTTGCCACTCAACAAACGTTTGCCAATGTGGCGTGGTAAGGGCCGTTTCAAAGTGGTCCGTCCAACAGCAGAAATCACCTTCAATGATCTTAATACGCTTGATGTGGCTGACATTACTTTAGAGAGTTTGAAACTCAACAAAGTGATTGATCCTCGCTTTAAAAAAGCAAAAATCATCAAGCAGGGCAAGTTGAATAAAAAAATTACGGTGAAGGGAATCAAAGTTTCCCAAGCTGCCAAAGAAGAGATTCTTGCTTTGGGTGGCGCAGTCGAAGAATAATTTCGGCTTTGGGGCTTGATTCTTGTTGCGAGTGGTAGAAAAAATTATCGCGAAAATTCGAGCACTATTTGCCAACGAAAAGCTGAGAAATAAGCTCTTTTTTACGCTAAGCGTTTTCGCTATTACTCGAGTTTTTACCCATATTCCTGTTCCAGTAGTTGATGTAGAAGCATTGAAATACATTTTTGCTTCTAGCCAATTTCTCAGTTTCTTGAATATTTTCTCTGGTGGTACTTTGGCAAACTTTTCCATTGCGGCAGTAGGAATTAATCCCTATATCACTGCCTCAATCATTATGCAGTTGCTGGGCATGGTTGTGCCCAAAATTAAAGAGATGCAGAAAGAAGATGAAGCATCTCGAGCCAAGCTTAACCAATACATGCGCTTGATGTCAGTTCCTATTGCGGCAGTTCAGGCAATCTCAGTAATTGCTCTTTTACGCTCACAGAATTTACTTATTGATACAGATCCGATGATGCTTTTGGTCGTTATTATTACTTTGGTAGCGGGTTCCCTAGTGATGATGTGGTTAGGTGAACAAATTAGTGAGCGTGGTTTAGGGAATGGAATTTCGATGATTCTTTTGGCTGGTATTGTGAGCCAAATTCCGACGCTTTTTGCTCAAGTTACCGTGAGTGCGGATAGCAGCCAGCTGCCCTTAACGATCACCATGTTCGCAATGGCACTTCTAGTGATTGCTCTCGTTGTTTTTATGAATGAGGCGCAACGTAAAGTAACAATTCAGTATGCAAAGCGAATTCGTGGTGGGCGGCAATATGGCGGTCAGATGACGCATTTACCCATTAAAGTCAATGTTGCTGGAGTGATGCCAATCATTTTCGCGGTGTCTTTGATGATGTTGCCTTCAGTACTGGGTAGATTATTTAATTTAAGTCACAATCCAATGCTGCTTTCTTGGGGAGAAAATTTAACGCTTTGGTTTAGTAATACCTCTGCGGTATATATTGTGAGTTATTTTCTGTTGGTCTTTGCTTTTAGTTATTTTTCAGCGCTTATCTTCTTTAAGGCCGAAGATATTGCGGATGAATTGAAGAAAAGTGGCGCTTTCATTCCGGGGATTCGACCAGGGAATGCGACGCGTCGCTTTTTGGAATTTGTGGTGACCAGAATTACTTTTGCTGGTGCCATTTTTCTTGGTTTAATTGCGGTGCTTCCAAATTTAGCTCAACTCGCGACAGGCATCCAATCCCTGGCGGTGGGGGGCACTAGTGTTTTAATTGTGGTTTCCGTAATTTTGGAAACTGCGAAACAAGTGAATTCACAATTATTAGCTGATAATTATGACAAATATTCCGAACTTGGTTAGTCCAAGGCAAAGAAAGGTGTTATGAAGTTAGTTTTAATTGGTATCCAAGGGGCAGGCAAGTCAACCCAAGGAAACTTATTGGCAGAGAAATACCAAATTCCCTACCTTTCCTCTGGTCACGTTTTTCGTGAGATGAGTAAGGAAAAGACGGCTTTGGGCCGCTTTGTTAAAGAAACAATCAATGCTGGCTACCTTATTCCTGATGATAAAACTGTCGAAATTGTCATGGAATACTTGAGCAAGCCAGAATACACAAATGGTTTTATTCTTGATGGTTTTCCTCGAACTGTTCCTCAGGCTCAAGCTTTTGAAAAATTTACTCACGGAGAAGAGATCGTTATTCTGATTGATGTATCAGATAAAGAAGCACTTTGGCGTCTTTCTGGTCGGGTCAGTGATCGAGAAGATGAAACGCTGCAAGCGATTCGCAAACGGATCAACCTTTTTCATGAGAAAACTTCTCAAGTTTTGGATTACTACGCTGAACGCAAACATTTAGCCGTGGTGGATGGTGAAAAAACGGTTGAAGAAGTTTTTGCTCAAATTGTCGAGAAAGTCGAGCAAATCGAAGCTCTTCAGCACAAAAAAGCTGCAGAAAAAGCAGAATAGGCGTATTTCACGGCAAAACTGGCATTTTTCCAGTAAATCTGGTATAATAATAAGATTGTCTGGTTTTTCTTTTTCTTGAGAAACCGAGTCATAAAATATGGGAAAAGTACAAGATCATAAACGAGCATCTAAGGCGAAACACCAAGTCGATTTTACCGACCGGAGTGCGGCAAGTCGTGGGGATCGTTTTGAATTTATTGGCGAAGTTCTCGAGTGTTTACCAAACACGATGTTTCGAATTCGTGTCAAGGAATGTGAACTGAGTCAAATGGTTGGTCGCGAACTTTTGGGAACTTTGGCAGGCAAAATGCGCTTATATCGCATCCGTGTTATGCCAGGAGATCTCGTTAAAGGTTATATCTCCAAATATGACCTTGCGAAGTGTAAAATTACCTATCGTACCAGTAAGCAGCGAGAATAGGGAAAGTCTTGAATTGCCTCTTTAAAAAAAGATACTTTTGAGGTATATTGCAGGCCTGTTATTATTATGAAAGTCAAAGCATCATTAAAGAAAATGTGTAAGGATTGCCAGTTTGTCAAACGTAAGGGCAAACTCTACGTGATTTGTAGTAATCCTAAGCACAAACAACGTCAAGGATAAGCTATGCCACGTATTGCCGGTCATGATATTCCCGATTCCAAAAAAGTGCCCTACGCACTCCGTTATATCTATGGAGTAGGTCCAAAAGTTGCTGCTGACATTGTCGAGCGCACCCGGATCAACCCAGATAAACGAGCAAAAGACCTCACTCCAGAGGAAATTAACCGCATTCAGACGATTTTGGATACGGTAATGGTGGAAGGTGACCTTCGTCGTGAAATTAATGATAATATTTCTCGTTTGAAACGTATTCACGCGTATCGCGGAATGCGTCATATGGCTGGTTTGCCCGTTCGTGGTCAACGAACTCGTTCAAATGCTCGTACCAAGCGTGGTGCGAAGCGAACGATTGGTGCTTTGACCAAAGAAGCAGCAGCAAAGCTTGAAGCAGCAAAGGCAACAAAATAAGGATTCCAAAGCATGGCAATGACAAAGAAAACTTCCAGTAAAAAAGTTTCCAAGGTGGTGCCCCACGGTCGTTTATACGTGAGTGCAACATTTAACAACACCTTGGTAAGCGTAACCGATGATCAAGGTGGCGTGCTTTGTTGGTCAAGTACTGGTGAGGCTGGTTTTTCTGGTTCTCGCAAGTCGACCCCATATGCCGCTACGGTGGCTTTGGAAAACGTCATCAGTAAAGCGAAGAATTTTGGCATGAGTCAAATGGATGTCTATCTCAAAGGACCAGGTCCTGGTCGAGATGTGGCACTGCGCGTTTTACGCGCTCAAGGTGTGAAGGTAGCGATGATCGCTGATCTTACCCCAGTTCCTCACAATGGAACTCGTCCAAGAAAGGCAAGACACTAATATGGCAAGACAAATTGGTCCGAAACAGAGATTACAACGCCAAATTGGCGAAGATTTGGGTCTGAAGACGAACGCTTTAAAAGTGGCTCGTCGTTTGGCGATTCGTCCTGGTCAGCATGGTGTCAAAGGTCACCGCGGTAAAGTTTCTAACTACGGTATTCAGCTCAAAGAGAAACAAAAATTGAAATATATTTATGGTGTTTTGGAAAAGCAGCTTCGTGCTACCTACCAAGAAGCCAGTAAAAACCCTGCGGCAACGGGAAGTGTGATGCTGAGTCTTTTGGAGCGTCGCTTAGATAACGTGGTCTACCGAGCTGGTATGGCTCCAACTCGTGCTTCGGCTCGTCAGTTGGTAAACCACAATCATTTTACGGTAAATGGGGAAAAGATGAATATTCCCTCTTACAAAGTGCAAGTGGGCGATGCAATTGCCCTCAAGGACAAAAGTACACATATTCCTCAAGTCTCCGATGTGATGAAAGAGGAAAAAGTGTTGCCAGCTTGGCTCGAGCGCAAAAATGCTCAGATCAAAATCGCGAAACTTCCTGTTCGCGAAGATATTAGTGAGAAAATTGACGAACAGTTAATCGTTGAATTCTATAACCGATAAATTAGTAGTATCCAAGAACCAGATTCTTCACTTTTGTGAAGGAGAAGAAACAAAGGAAACATATGGCAAAAAGCCTCAATCAATACAGCGTTACTCAGCCCAGCTTTCGCGTGAGCGAAGTGGAAAGTGACGGAAGTCACGCCAGCATCGTGATCGAGCCTCTCGAAAGTGGCTATGGTCACACGGTTGGCAACGCGCTGCGTCGCGTACTTTTGACCTCTCTTCCTGGCACAGCGATTACTCGCGTCAGTATTGATGGTGTTACCCATCAATTCACCGCCTTAGAAGGAATGAGTGAAGATATCGTTGAACTCATTTTGAATTTAAAACAAATTCGGGTGAAAAGTGACAGTAATGAAGCTGGCGTTTTACGTTTAAACGTTAAAGGCCCCCGCGAGGTGACCGCTGCTGACATTGAAGCAGAAGCAGGTTTCGAAGTGGTTAACAAAGATTTGCATATTGCTACTTTGGCTAAAGACAGAAGTTTACAAGTGGAAATGCTGGTTGAGTCAGGTGTGGGCTACAAATTAGCCTCAGAAATCGAAACCAATGAAGTTGGTCAGATTGCTGTTGATGCACTTTTTTCGCCAGTGATCAAAGTTTCTTACAAAGTGGAAGCAACTCGGGTTGGCCGACGCACTGACTTTGATAAGATTGTTTTGGATATTAGCACCGATGGGACGATCAGTCCTTTGGAAGCTGTCCAACAAGCAGCCGAAATTTTGATTCACCAATTTAGCCAAATTGTGAACCCAGTGTTACCAAAAGAAGAAAAAGAGCTCCCCAGTTTCAGTCCTGAAGAGATGGAAACGATGAGACTCACGGTTGAAGAGTTGGATCTGCCTACTCGAATTGCCAATGCTCTGCGCAAAGGTGGTTTTGAAACTGTTCGCGACTTATTGAAGTCCAATAAAGAGGATATCTCGAAAGTCAAGAATTTAGGTGGCAAGAGTATTGATCTGATCGAAGAAGCTCTGATGAAGAAAGGGGTTAGCTTGACCGATTAAGCTAGCAAAGGTTTATGAAACATCGCGTACAAGCAAAACAATTCAATCGTGACACCAAGAGCCGCAAAGCTTTGTTGCTCAATTTGGTGCGCAGTTTGATTGAACATGGAGAGTTAGAAACCAGCGAAAGCCGAGCCAAAGAAGTTTCTCGTCTCACTGATAAGTTAGTGGGAACGGCGAAAGCCGGCGATCTGAATGCTCGTCGCCAATTACATCGTTTTTTTGGCAAACGTGATGTGGTGAATACTTTGGTTGACAAGGTGGCACCAGCCATGGCAGACAAAGTTTCCGGTTTTACTTCCGTGAAAAAAGTTGCCAATCGTCGCGGTGATAACACCACGGTTTTTAAGGTCAGTATTTTGGCGAAAGAGAAGACTTGGACGACTTTGAATAATGATGAGCGTCAAGCCAAGAAAGACGAAGCAAAAGTAGCTTCAAAGGCTGCCAAAAAGAAGAGTAAGCCAAGTAAAAAGGTCGAAGATGCAAAAGCGACAGAAAAAAATGTCAATTTAGCTCAATTGGCCCAAAAAGAAAAAAGCACTCTGAGTAAAGGTGCCGTCAATGTGCGCAGCTTCACTCGCAGAAAAACAGGAGAGAAATAAGCATGAAAGATAACAAGACGTTTTCCCAGCGCAAAGAGGACGTGACTCGTCAATGGCACGAAGTTGATGCCGCTGGTCAGGTATTGGGTCGTTTGGCAACCGAAATTGCGAAAAAATTGATGGGTAAGGAGAAGGTAACTTTTACTCCCCACGTCGATGGTGGTGATTTCGTCGTTGTCAAAAATGCCGAAAAAGTAGTGGTGACTCGTGGAAAAGACGAAGGCAAGAAATACTACAACCATTCTGGTTTTCCAGGTGGACTTCGTGAAAGAAGTTTTAATGAAATGTTAGCACGCAATCCTGGCGAAATTTTGCGCCGAGCAGTGAAAAACATGCTGCCAAAAAATCGTTTACAGGATAAAAGAATGGCTCGCCTCAAGATCGTGATTGGGGAAGAGCATCCTTATAAAGAGGTGAAAAAGGCGGAATAATATGGCAATACGCATGAACAAGAAAAAAACGGCTGCAAAAAAAGTCGTCAAAAAAGTAGTCAGCGTAGCGCCCGCAGCGGAACATCGCTCGGTTAGCGCAAACAAAACGTTTAAAGTGCCAAAAGTTAAATACATTGAAGCGATTGGTCGCCGTAAAGTGGCTACCGCTCGGGTTCGTATTTATGAGGGTCAGGGCGATTTCGTGGTGAATGATGCTTTGGTTTCCCAATATTTTGCAACGGTTCGCAATGCCGCTTCTTCTTATATGAAACCTTTTGACTTAACAGGGACCAAGGGAAAATTCTCAGTTACGGTGAAAGTCAGTGGTTCAGGTATTTCGGCCCAATTACAGGCTGTGATGTCTGGCGTAGCCAAGGCCTTAGCGAAATTCAATCCAGAGTTTCGTACTTTCTTAAAGCCTGCTGGTTTACTCACTCGTGATGATCGAATGAAAGAAACTCGTAAAATTGGTATGGGTGGTAAGGCTCGTCGTAAGCGCCAATCACCAAAGCGTTAAGCTTCAAATTTTGGAAAAGAAAATCCTGGGTTCGCCCAGGATTTTTTGTTTTTTGCAGAATATTTGCTTTGTTACATTTTTTTACAAGAGAATAAAGTACAAAAAAGACTACAAAAAAAGCTCTCCAAAGGAGAGCTTTTTTAATGCAATTTTTGATTTTTTACCAAACCTCTTTTTTGAGGGGTTTGCCAACACGGAAGTTAATAACTTTGTGAGCTTTGACCACTTGGCGTTTTGCTTTGTCACCGAAAGGTTCAACGTGTTTGTCTTTCACCTTGCTCATGTAAAAGGTGCCAAAACCAGAAATAACAACTTTATCACCCTTTTTCAAACTTCGAATAATTTCTTCGAACATTGATTCGACCGCTTCATTCGCAGCTTTTTTGGTAAGATGTGCCTTTTTGGCAATCACAGTAATCAAAGTAGATTTTGTCATGCTGTGTCTCTCCTTTTTCCTTTTTTGTTAAAAACTTCTAAGTGTGTCTAGTGTAATAGTTTGATTGAGTAAGTCAAGCACTAATTCCCTTGTTTGGAATGAAAAAACCTTGCTGAAAGAGCAAAACACTGCTTGCGCCTAAAAGATCAAAGCCAACGTCACGAGGGCTGGGATGCCGGCCAGGGGTGAAGTGTTGATGAACTTCATCAGTGACGGAGTAAAGGAAACAAAGGAAAAAGGGCAGAAGAAAGTTTTTTCTACTGAGTTGCCAGGCACTTTCTTGAGCAAAGGCGCGAAAAAGTAAGAGGTATAAAACTGCGTAGACAAACATATGTGCGGATTTTTTGAAAAGAAAATCAAGGAAAGATGTTTCAAAACTTGGGAGACTTTCTTGATTTGAAAAAAAGAAAATGAGGGCTGCCCAGAGAAGAACTGGTAAATAATAACTGGCCGCTTTAAGAATGGGGTTGGTTTTTTTTACTGACATAAAAAAGAAGTAAGCTCATGCTTAAGCAGAGCAAACTCCCCATTATAGCATTCTGAATCAGCTGTTTCTTTGGAGAAGCTTGGAGAATGACAAGTCGATTTTGAGTATGGGGATCAACTACTGGAGTGATGATGAGCTGAATGCTAAGAGGATCAACATAATGAGGCAGAGTTTTTGAAAGTTGTGCTGTTGAAGAAGAAAGAGAAACTCCTGATACGATTTCTTTTGTGGGGCTGATTGTGGGAGAAGGACTATTTTCAGGAGAATTTTCCGAAATGCTTGGGGTTAGTGTTGGGGTTGGAGTGGGAGTAAAAAAGAGATTTTTCTCACCAGGAGAACTGGGCCCGAGAAGAAAGTTGCTTTCTTGAAAATTTACGCGGCTGTAACTCAGACCTTTTTCACTTTTGTCGTAGAGAAAACTGTCAAGCAGCGTATCTCCAAAAAATAAGCGCAGTTCGTCACCGTCGTTGTTCAAACCACTGACAGTGATGAGCAGAAAGTCTCCCTTGCAGAATTCACTATCAAGACTAGCAATTTTTTGCTTATTATCAAATAACTGGTAACCAAGCAAAGAAAGTTCTTGGGCAATTGCCTCATCACTGCAGGCGAGTTCTACCCATTCACTTCCCTCGACAGGTTGTGGCAAAAATTCACTGATCATCAGTGCTTGTTCCATCT
Organism: uncultured Pseudomonadales bacterium; assembly: GCA_964635585.1. Lineage (GTDB taxonomy): Bacteria > Patescibacteriota > Microgenomatia > UBA1400 > PJMF01 > UBA1364. Next base: position 8,798 of record CAZWOQ010000010.1, read on the forward strand.
CTGCCAGAGCTTGCACAGATTTTGGAGAGAAACAGGCGAGGAAGAAGAAAAGAAGCCACATCCCTTCTCAATGTAGTGAGAAAAAATTACCGAAAAGTGACTTTTCCCTGAGCGGTTTACACAGATGAGCTAGCAGGAAAACTTAAGCGGAAAGTGCTGCCTTTCCCTTCTTGGCTGGCAACTCTGATATTCCCTTGATAACTTTCCGTGATTTGTTTTGCTAATGAAAGCCCAAGACCAAAGCCGTGAATTTTCTTCGTTCTGGCCTTATCAGCGCGGTAAAATCGGTCAAATATGTAAGGCATGTCTTCTTGCGCGATGCCAATTCCCTGATCTTGAAACTTGAGCACAACTTCTTGTGGGGTTTTTTCTCCAGTGACAGTAATCTGCGTCTTTTCTGGGCTGTATTTGATTGCATTGTCTAACAAAATGGTGAAAAGTTCTTGGAGTTCATTTTCTTGACCAAGCAGTCGGAGATCACTGGCAATTTTATTGACGATTGTAATGTGTTTTTTCTTTAAAGAGCCCGTGAGACTTTTTTGGCTTTTTTTCAAAATTTCAGTGAGTAGCAGGGGTTTTTTTTCTGTAGTATTTTCTCTTTTTGCTAAACGGAGCAATCGCTCACTTAAATTTTCCAAATCAAGAACTTCCTCAAGGTTTTCTTTAAGAATACTTCGGCAATTGTTTTGGAGCTTTTTATCCATCAAGTTGACTTCCAGGGAACTCCGGAGAGCGGTAATGGGAGTTTTGAGTTCGTGGGCGGCATCGGTGATGAAACGCTCCTGTTGGCGGTGAACTTTCCGGATTGGCTCTAAAGTAATGCCAGCCAGCACAAAAGCGATGCCGCCAAAGCCGACAATCATAAATGCATTAATGAAAATGAGGCGCGCAAGAATATTTTGTTTGACTATCTGTAAATCTTCTGGAGAAATTCTTTGGAAAACCAGTGCATCATCATCGGGAGTTTTGCTGACATTAATAAAATAGTGCGCTTCCCTTTCTTGAACACGAATCTCCAATTGGCCATATTCGCGGTCAAGGGTCAGTGAAGTTTGCATATAGAATAAGCCACTGAAAGTCAGGCAGAGCAACACAATAATCAACACATACCAAGCGGTAAGTCTCCATCGGGCAGATTCAAAAAGGGCTTCTTTCATAGAGTTTTACTTTCACCAAAACGGTAGCCAAAGCCACGCAAGGTATGAATCAGTGGTTTTTCTTTGGGAAAAGCCAAGTCAATTTTTTTGCGCAAATATCCCAAATATACTTGGGCGATGTTGGGCAGTACGTCACTTTCGTAACTCCAAACGCGCAGCGTGATTTGATCTTTATTGAGAATTTGTCCTTGATGGCGGATGAGAAATTCGAGAAGTGTGTATTCGCGTTTTGAAAGTGAAATATTTTTGCCTTTCCGTTTCACGGTTAGGGTTCCTTGATCGAGTTCTAAACTGTCATAGCGAAGTATTTGGGGAAGTATTTTTTTTGGTCGTCTGGTGAGAGCTTGTAATCGAGCGAGGAGTTCACTGAAAGCAAAAGGTTTGCCAAGATAGTCGTCGGCGCCACTTTGCAGTCCATCGACTCGGTCTTGGACCTCAGTCTTTGCAGTGAGCATCAAAATAGGGACAGAGTTGCCTGCCAGCCGGAGTTGCTGGCAGACAGCCATCCCTGACAATTTCGGTAGCATGCGGTCCAGGACAATTACATCGTAAGGTTCTGAACTCGCTAATGAGAGACCAGTCTCGCCGTCAAATGCTAGGTCAACTGTCCAAGCTTTGAATTCGAGACCTTTTTTGATGTTGGAAGCAATGCGTTGTTCGTCTTCAATAACTAGTACCTTCATTGTCAGTATTGTAATCTATGCTGGCAAATTGAAGAAATGTTGAAAATTCCAAAGTTAAGGAATTCACGGAAAGGCCA
>CAZWOQ010000011.1:0-10540 GCA_964635585.1 uncultured Pseudomonadales bacterium
ATAAAATGAAAGAATCTACCAAAAAGCTTCTTTTTCTTCTTCTCCCAGAAGAGGAGAACGATAGGTTGTGGATTGCTGTGCAACAATTACAATGCGTCGTTCCTCAACTTAGTGCTGCAGGTTTCCAGTCTTTACTTTTTCTCCTAGAGAAGCGTGAATTCATCAGAGTCAATCGTCGCTCACAACCGAATACAGTGAGTCTCACTCCTTATGGCTTGGAGGCGCTCAAACAGGAATTTCCGGCCTTTTCTAGTAAAGGACGGAGCTTTGAGCAGCAGCGATTACTTCTCTTCTTAGAAGCGCCACAAAGTGACCGCAATTTTCGATTTCTTCGACAATTACTCCTTAAGCATTACGCAATCCCTCTGACTCGAGCAGTTTTTCTTTATCAAGGCGATCTGAGTGAAGTTGTAGAAAAGGAACTCTTTCTACGTTACAAGAACTCAGTCGTTGTAGTGTCGGCTGATACATGGTTGGTTGGGGACCGCTATAAAATTATCGGCCGCAAACTCCGCATGGATGATCTTTTTTCTATCTACTCTGGAATTAGCAATGAAATTGATCGACTGATAAGTATAAAAGAGATGAAAAAAACATTCATGGATAGTGAAAAAGAGAAATTCAATTTGGTTTACGATCGCTTTCTTCGCTTATTGGTTGAGCTTCATCCATTGTTTTTTCTTTACTTCCCTCAAGTAAAGTCCCCAGAAGAGTTGCTTTTTCAATTGCGGTCTCGGCTCGTTTTATAGGTTTTCGGAATTCTTACGGATTTTTCACTTGTCCCTTTTCGGAGTTCTTTCGTGAGCTTCGGATAATTACCTCTGGTTATCCGAAAATTGACTTTTGCTTAAACCGCATAAAGCTTTTTCTTAGAGTATTTTTTGCCTGTTTCGGGAGCTATTGTTTTTAGTAAAACACGAAAGAGAAATATACCTTTTTATATATTTATATCACAAGAATCTTATTTGCAAAAATGATAAATCCAGGCTATTCGGTAATAATTCAATAAAAATGCGGGAATAATGATTCGGTTTAAAAATATCTGTATTTGTGAAAACTTCGGCTTTTCTCCAGAGGAAGTTTTTCACAAAATGTTCTTTCATTGTTTAAAACCGTGTTTTTAGATTATTTCGCGATTCGTTTATCTTACGGGTCGAATTCCTATAATTTTTAATGTCTTTACAAAAGAGAGATTGATAATTATAGGTTTTTTACCCGAGCGAAATAATTCTTGAGGTGAAATCTGGTAATTATTTTGCTTTTCAGCCTGTTAAAACTTGAAATTTTGGCTAGAATACAGATCAGTGACAAGGAAGAGTGGAAAAATATGAAAGAGCGCAAATACAATCACCTCAAGACAGAAGAAAAGTGGCTGGAATTTTGGCAGTCATTGAATTTATTTGCTAACACTCAATTGGAGTCAATAAAGCGCGACAATAAGGAGTATTTGCTCTTTGCTTTTGCATATCCTTCAGGTTCGGGTTTACATGTGGGTCATGTTGAATCAAAAACTGCTCTGGATATTCTTGCTCGTTTTCGGCGAATGCAAGGACGCGATGTTTTTTTCCCCGTTGGTTGGGATGCTTTTGGTTTACCAGCAGAGAACTATGCTATTAAAACCGGTGTTCACCCTGCAATTACGACGAAAGAAGCCATCAATACTTTCCGTCGTCAGGTCAAGCGTTTAGGAATTTCCTACGATTGGTCCAAGGAGCTTGCTACCAATCATCCAGAGTACTATCGCTGGACTCAATGGATCTTCTTACAACTTTTCCGAAAAGGTCTTGCTTACCAGAAAGAGGGAAAAGTGAATTGGTGCCCTTCTTGTCAGACGGTTTTAGCCAACGAACAGGTGGTCAATGGGAAATGTGAGCGTTGTGGTACAGATGTGGTCCAGAAGGATTTAAAACAGTGGTATTTTCAGATTACAAAATATCAGGATGAGTTAATTGATGGTTTAGAGACTGTAGATTGGCCAGAACCAACCAAGTTGCAGCAACTTCACTGGATCGGTCGAAGTTTTGGTGCTGAAGTGGATTTTCCACTGTTGGCAGAAGGAAAAAAGTCTCCCACAAACCTAACGGTTTTCACTACGCGCCTGGACACAATCTTTGGTGCAACTTTTTTAGTAATTTCTCCAGAGAAATTTTTGGAACTCAAACTTGACCAAGAACTAGAAAAGCGAGTAACTCGAGGAGAATTGGCTGGCGAATTACAAGAACAAGTGCAGAAATACCTTGATGATTCTTTTAAAAAGACCGAGGAAGCTCGAAAAATTGGCGAAAAAGAGAAAACGGGTCAAGATACTGGTTTGCAAGTAGAAAACCCCTTTACGGGTGAATCCTTACCACTTTACGTGGCTGATTATGTCTTGAGTGGGTATGGAACTGGGGTCATTATGGCTGTGCCAGCTCATGATGAGCGTGATTTCGCTTTTGCTAAAAAGTTTTCACTGGCAATTAAGGCCGTAGTTCGTGACCCAGCTATTCCAGACGAAGAATGGCAACAAGTAGCTTCAGGAGAAAGTTGTCTCGCTGCGCATGGCTTTTTAGTAAATTCCGGAAAATATACAAAACTCTCGACGGAAGATGCAATAGCAGCCATGCTCCAAGATCATCCAGAGTTTGCTCGCAAAACCGTCAATTACAAGCTCCGTGATTGGTTAATTTCTCGGCAACGCTATTGGGGTGCCCCAATTCCAATTGTTTATGACCCGGAGGGCCAACCTCATCCCGTCAAAGAAGAGCATTTACCTTGGTTACTTCCAGAAGACGTCGATTTTAAGCCAACAGGCGAGTCACCACTGCGTTCTTCAAAAGAATTCAAGGCGAGGGTAGAGAAACTTTACGGCAAGGGTTGGACACCAGAGTATGACACCATGGATACTTTTGTTGACTCGAGTTGGTACTACTTGCGTTATGTCGATGCAAGAAATAAAGAAGCATTTGTTCGCAAGGAGTTAGCGGACACATTACTGCCCGTCGATCTCTATTTGATAGGTCCAGAACACATTGTGCTTCACCTCCTGTATTCACGGTTTTTTACGAAATTTTTACGGGATGAAGGCTATCTCAATTTTGATGAGCCTTTCGCCAAAATGCGACATCAAGGAATGATTCTCGGACCGAATGGTAAGAAAATGAGTAAAAGTAAGGGAAATGTTATTAATCCAGATGAAATAATTCAGCAATACGGAGCGGATACTCTGCGGGTTTATGAGATGTTTATGGGGCCACTTGAGGCAGACAAACCTTGGGATACTCGAGCTGTTGCTGGTGTAGCACGTTTCCTCCAGAAGGTTTACCGTCTAGCAGAAGAAGAACTTGAGAAATATGAGCAATTGCTTACGCACGATCAAAAAGCTAATTTTGTTTCAACACAAGTTGATTTACAACGTAAGCTGCACCAAAGCTTGCAAAAGGTGACTCAAGACATTGCGGATTTGAAGTACAACACCGCGATCGCGAGTTTGATGGAATTGAGTAATCTCTGGGAAAAAAGCAAGGACGAAAAGAATTTACTCTGGACACTGAATGATGTCCTTAGTTTTATCAAGATGCTTGCTCCTTTTGCTCCTTTTATGAGCGAAGAACTCTATGATCGTTTTAAAAACACGGTGGCTCAGGCTGATGTTCCAGCCAGTGCTCTTGCAGGAAAAACAGAAACCGCCGACACTCAAGATCGTTGGGCGGAGCATTTCCATAATTGCCAATCAGTTCATTTAGAGAACTGGCCACAATATGATCCAAAACTTGCCGCTGAGGAGGAGAGTACTTTGGTTGTTCAGATCAATGGCAAGGTCCGTGCACAGTTCTCGTGGCCAACGGCAAGCTTGAATGATCGCGAAGCGATTTTGGCCCATGCACTGGCGCTAGAAGGCCTAAAACGTTGGTTGCCAGTTACTCCAAGCAAATCAATTTATGTGCCTGGGAAATTGGTGAGCTTTGTTGTTTCGGAAAACTAAAGAATTTATCTTTGAGTAATTTTCTTCTGAGAAACTGTTCCTATGAGAAAAGGACAGTTTCTTTTTCTGTTGTGTCTGGCCATTCTTGTTATGGGATTGGCTCTTTATTTAGCTTTCCCAGTCTGGCGGGTTCTTCAAGAAGAGACAGCGAGTTTGTCCTGCTTTTGTCCATCTTGTCCTGAGACTGAAGGCCTTGGGACCGGTATTGCTACTTTTGGTCAAATTCAGGTAGAAGTGGCGGGAGCAGTAAAGAAACCAGGAATTTATGCCCTAAAAACTGGTCAAAGGCATGCCGAGGCGATTGCTTTAGCTGGTGGTTTTTCTTCAGATGCCGATCAAAAATATCTCGCCCAACAATACAACTTGGCAACAACTTTGAACGATGGCGAGAAAATTTATATACCTTTTACTGCGGAAGAAAGTAGCCAAGCCGGAGGCGAAGAGAATGTTAGCCCAGAAGTCAGCGCCACAAACTGCACCTCAATTAACCAGGCCAGTCAAAGTCAGCTCGAAGAGCTCAATGGAATTGGAAGCAAACGTGCAAGTGATATTATCGCTGGTCGACCCTATGGAAAGCTTGAAGATCTCACAGAAAAAGAAATTTTAAGTGAAAGTCTTTTTAACGATATTGCGTCAGCAATTTGCTTATAAGGATAAAAAATATAAGCTTCTGCAATTCGTTAAAAACCCAGAGAATGAAAAAGGGGAACAAGGATTTTTTTAAAAAAACGCCAAACGTTCCTCTTTTACTTGGGAGTTAAAGAAAAAGATAACAAAAGATAGCCTTTCGCATCAATAAAGAGGATGACTTATAGCGAAAATAAAAAAATAAAAGTTTACATATTTATACTTTTAATCATATTAATACTCTCGCATATTTCGCAAATAATACTAAATACCCAAAACATTATTCAATTTCCCCCAAAAAATGGATTTTTTTCAAAAATTGCCGTATTTTCCTGGAAAAACGAAGAAAGTACGAAGAAAAACAGTAATTTTCCTCAAAAAATGTCCAAAAATGCTTATTTACACGAGGAGAGGACTTACTATATCAATGAAAATCAAAGTAGAATAATTAGCAGTTATCATGCTGTGGTTGCTATTGGAGGAAAAATAGAAAAAAGATTGATTGCTTGCTGTAAAACCATCATAGATTTTTTTAGGGTTTCGGTAAAAAATCTGGTTTTTCTCATGAAAAGAGCGACAGATGGGCTGAAAGAATTTTTCCTCAAGAAACTTGAGAGAGAGCTAGTACCCAGAGATGCTTCTCTGGTAACGGGTCTTCTCTTTGGTGACACCTCAAGCATTAGTCAAGACATCTATCACTCATTTAAAGTTATAGGGATACTCCATGTCTTGTCTGCTTCTGCCTCGAACCTCAATGCTTTTCTTTTATTCTTTAGTTTCCCACTGCTACTTTTTCGTCGTTGGATTCCACGCTCACTTAAGATACTTCTGTCTTTTTGCCTGGTAGTAGCCTATGTTTTTCTTGTTTGGGAGGCTGTTTCTATCTGGAGAGCAGGGATAATGACGATTTTGGCACTTTTTGCTGCCGAAGTATTTTTTTTCAGTTGTTCGCGGAGAATACTCCTATTGCAAACAGCAATTATTATTGGATTGATCAATCCTTTTTCTTTAACGACCCTTTCTTTTCAGCTGTCATTTTTTGCCACACTCGGTCTTATTTCTTTTGCAAATTTACTGACTGATCAATTTATTTCCAAAAAATCAAAAATAAATAAGGTGAAAAATTACCTTATATCAAGCCTAATTTCAAGTTTTTCAGCTCAAGTACTTATATTTCCGCTGATGATCCAGTCTTTTTCTGAACTTAATCTCGTTTCCTTTTTTAGTAATTTGTTGCTTCTCCCACTTTTCGATTTTTTACTCGTTCTTTCGTTTGCGGCACTTCTTTCTTTTAGTTTTTTTGAACAGAGTAGTATAAGTTTGTTTTTATCACTTTTGATACATAAATCTATAAATATAGTCATTTTTATGGCCGAATGGATCCTTAAAAATTTTCCATTTTCTTTTCAATTAAACGATAAGAAGGATGTAATCAGCAGTCTATTTGCAGCATTATCTGTCATGATGTTTTTCTTGAGTTTTCTTTTAAAATCGAAGCATCGTAAAAAAATTAGATATAGGATTTTATGCTGAGAAGATTTTTGCTTGTTTTTTGCTTGTTGATCTTTGTTTGCCCATTTTTTCTCAAGTGGCCAGACGAGAATTTACATTTCATTGTCTGTGACGTTGGGCAAGGAGATGCTTTGCTTTTTCGTTATGGTTTCTTTGAATTACTTGTCGATACTGGTCCAGACGAAAGCGTTTTGTCTTGTCTCGAGAAAGAATTACCGTATTTTGATAACACTCTCGAGGTAGTAATCTTAACGCACCTGGATGATGACCATATCGGCGGTTTCTTAAGTGTTGATTCAGCCTATCAATTGGAAAAGGTTTTTCTGCCTCTAGCTCAAACGAAGGATTCTCAAATATATCTCGAGGTAGCACAGCAGCTAGAGCTTGACCAGCAAGCGGGAACAGAGCTCAAACAACCGATTTTGGGCCAACAGATGACCTTTCTTTTTCTCCCAGAATTCTACTCTGGTCTTAGCCTGGAAAAGAACTCCAAGTATAATAGTATAAAACAATTCCAAGTAAGTTTCTTGACTCCAACCAGTGTTCCAGAGGAAGCTCTTAATGAACTAGAGGAGAATATCGCTTTTTTACCAGAAAAAACCGAAACTCTACTATCGGCCACTGAGCTTACTGATTCCAACAAGGAAATAAGCGAAAATGACGGATCAATCGCCATTTATGTTAACTTCGATCAGCTGAATTTTCTCCTTGTCGGTGACCTCGAGTCCACTCGAGAGTTAGCACTCGTGGATGCCGGACTGATAAATAAGGTAGATCTCCTAAAAGTGGGGCACCATGGGGCAAAAACATCATCAGATGAGAAATTTCTTGAGGTAGCTAGACCCGAAATAAGCGTAATTAGCTGTGGAGAAAATAATAGCTATGGTCACCCGTCACCAGAGGTAATTCAAAGATTGGCGGCGATTGGGAGTCATATCTTTCGCAGCGACACTTCTGGAACACTGCACTTTGAGACAGATGGCGAGAAAATTTGGCTTAAAGAGCAAAAAAATCAAATCCTTAATGCTTTCTTGTGATGAGACAAAAGGTATTTTGCCAATCGCAAAACTGCGGTTTGAGTGTCGCTCGCTTTGCGATTGGCAAAAATCACTATGACAAATTTTTAAAAGTTCTGCAATAGGCAATTTTTGTTAACAAAAATTGCCCCAGAAAAAGTAACAAAAGTAATGAGTTTTTAGAGATTTCCAGCAATTACTCAAGTCAAAAGGTATTCTTTTCTTTATGAAAGTCGGCGCTTCTTTGAAAAAGATGTACTCGCTTTCTGAAGCGGCATCGGAGGGGAAAGTGAAAAGAAAATCATTTTGGCTTGTTCATTGATTCAAAAATATTCCAAAAATTTGGAATTTTGCTAGTTTCTTTTCGCAATCGCTGTGTTTACAATGAAAGACACTTTGGTAATCGTTCGGTTTTTTGACCTATAAAGAAATGAAAGGTCAAAAGAGTTGAGCAGAACAAAATTTTCTGTTTATTTTTTGAAAAAACTCAAAAAACGAACACAAAATTTATATCAAGTTGCCAAAGATAAAAATTAAAATCAGATAAAGAGTGTGAGTAATAAATATACTCAATATTATTCGTGAAAAGTTCGGGAGCAATATTCAGCAATCTCTCAACTTTACAGAGAAAAATGTGAGCACTCGCAAAAAGGAAAAAAAGAAGAATGTCAACATTGTCAGCAAAACAAACAGCTGGTTTTTCAGTTACGGAGAAACAGCTCGCCGTGGCCGATCGGCATTTAAACGTAATGTTAGTAGACATGCCGGGACTTTCGTCGGTGACGGTACTTCTTTTGGCAAATACCGGTTCCCGGTATGAAACTGAACAAGAAGAGGGTTTGGCCCATTTTTTTGAACACATGGTATTTAAAGGGACGGAGCATTTTCCAACAGCGAAACTGCTTTCCGAAGCTTTAGATCGGGTCGGAGCAGACTTCAATGCCTTCACGAGTAAAGAATATACTGGCTACTACGTACGAGCGGCGAGCAGAAACTTTAGTTTGGCGGTAGAAGTGCTTTCTGACATGATTTTGCAACCAAAATTACTTCAGGAGGATATTGATCGCGAAAGTGGAGTGATTATTGAAGAATTGAACATGTATGCCGATATGCCTGCCAGGCAGATCGAATCACTTTTCGAAGAAAAGTTTTATCGTGAGCGCGGTTTAGCGCATGACATTGTTGGTCGGAAGGAGACGATTAAGGCTTTTAAACGTCAAGATTTTGAGAATCTGCTGAATCGTGCCTATGGTTTAGAAAATTTACAGTTGGTAATTGCTGGTGGTTTAGAAAGCATAGAATTACCAGGTCAAAAAACTCAGAAACTTGATAGGGCTGCACTTTGGCAATTTCTCGCAGAGCAATTTGCCAAGACGACTGAAGTAGACCGAGAGCGGGGAAAACAGCGCCAACCTGAGTGGCAGAAGGAAAGTATTCATCGTCAGGCTTTCAGTAAAGAACGTTTCCTTTTACAGCCCAAAAAAACCGAACAGGCCCATTTTATTTTGGCATGGCCAGCGTTATCAAGAAAAAGCGAAAAACGACCTGTAGAGGCGCTTTTAGCGACTATTTTGGGAGGAACGATGAGCTCTCGTCTCTTTACCGAAGTGAGAGAAAAACGGGGCTTAGCGTATTACGTGAGTGCCAGTGATGATTTTTATCATGATGCCGGTGTATTGGCTTGTTCGGCTGGAGTTGATCCACAACGCTTGCAGGAGGCGATGAAAGTGAGTAAAGCCGTTTTTGAGGATTTAGCAAGCGGAAGGGCCGCTATTTCTGAGCAAGAGCTTGATTTGGCAAAGAATTACCTCAAAGGGAAGCTTGTCTTAGGACTAGAAGCGAGTACCAGTGTCGCTCAGTTCTTTGGTTTGCGAAAATTGCTGAGTGACGAAGTACTGCAACCAAAGCAATTGATAAAACGCTATGATGCTGTTAGCAAAGAACAATTGCAACAGCTCGCCGCTGAAATTATTCAGGACGATGCGTGGCGTTTTGCAGTGATTGCTGATGCTCAAAAAGAAGAAAAGTTGCGAGCAATTCTCGAAACTTAAGCAAAAAATGATACGGAAAAATGAATCATTGCTGTATAAATTGATACATTAATTAATATTAAAGTAATAGTTAAAGAAAGGCGAGAAGGCAAGATTTAATAAAACAGAATAGAAAAGATATATTTTTATAGCATTCTTTATATTTTGAAATATAATGGCAGGCAGCTGAAAGAAAAAAAATTATATTTCGAAATGAAACAGTAAAAGGTAAAACAGAAAGGAAAAAGAATGAAATTAACACGGACAGCAGTGCTGGTGAAGCCAGATGGACTGCAACGCGGATTGATCGGGGAAATCATCGGTCGTTTCGAGAGAAAAGGCCTTAAGTTGATTGGTTTGAAAATGGTCCGCATGTCAGATGAAATGCTCAGTCAATGGTACGTTGAGCATAAAGATAAAAGCTTTTTTTCAGATTTGAAAAGCTTTATGGGTTCGATGCCAATTGTGGCGATGGTCTGGGAAGGCATTGATGCAGTTCCCGTAGTTCGCCGTCTGGTTGGCACGACCTTAGGTCGAGAGGCTGAAGGTGGTTCTATTCGTGGTGACTTTGGAATGAGTCAACAGATGAACCTTATTCACGCTTCTTCAAATAATGACGATGCTGAACGCGAAATTAGCATTGTTTTTAGTACGGGTGAGTTATTCAAATATCACTCCGTGATTGAAACGGTTGTCTACGCCAAGGGGGAGGCAGACCCTGAGGACGACGAATAGAATTATCTCGCGGTGACGCGTCGTAATTCCTAAAGAAAGAGAAACTCCCTAGGTGGGGAGAAGTACCGCTGAGAACATGAGGGCCGCTGGCTAGGGCCAGCGGCCCTTTTGCGTTTTCCATTTGCAGCAGATCAAATAAGGGCGGTCTCAAATCAAGTAAAAAAGAATTTTTTATACAAATTTCTACAGTTTTTTTTGAGAAAAATTCTGCTTTTATCCGGTCATTTTTTTGTTTTGTTAGCTTTTTATACTCTTTGAGTGGAAAATCTGACTTGTTGCTAGTAGAGGAAAAATGCTACTATAATTTAGTATGGTGAAGCTGCCCCAGAAGCACCTCCTTTTTGCGTTGTTTTTCTTTGGATTCTTTTTCCAAACTTCTTTGGTCTCTGCTAACACGCCTCAGCTCGTAAAAGATATTTACAGTGGAACAAGTAGCAGTACGCCATACTATTTAACAGCGTATCCTGCAGAGGGAGCAGTTTTTTTTCAGGCTAATACGTCTGCTTTTGGTAACGAATTATGGAAATCAGATGGGACTGAAGTCGGAACAGTTCAAGTAGCTGATATTAGAAGTGGGACAAGTGGATCACAACCAAGATGTTTTGTTATTGGTGCAGACGGGGCACTGTACTTCACGGTGGTATCAAGTTATGGAA
>CAZWOQ010000012.1:0-10512 GCA_964635585.1 uncultured Pseudomonadales bacterium
CTGGGTTCAGACCGTCGTGAGACAGGTCGGCCTCTATCCGATGTTAGCGTTAGAAGATTGAGAGAATTTGCCTCTAGTACGAGAGGATCGAGGTGAGGCAATCCCTGGTGTTCCTGTTGTCGCTGTCAAGTGCACTGCAGGGTAGCCATATTGTTTCTGGATAACCGCTGAAAGCATCTAAGCGGGAAGCCGTGCTCAAGATTAATCTTCTCCAAAAGACCCGTGGGAGACTACCACGTTGATAGGTGCTCGGTGTAAGTTTGGCAACAAATTTAGCCTAAGCATACTAAGTGTCAATTGAACAATTTAAAAGTCTTACCTTTTATAGGTTTAAAGTCTTGTGAAAGGCTTTGTTGAATAGCTGTTAACTTCTTCACTTATGAGGGAATTATTTCCCTTTGGTTCTGCAAATTAACAAAAATTTGCTAGAATACTTGAGAAACTCTCTGAGTTTTTTAAGCGAAAAGCGTTTTATTCTGGTCTCCAGAGCGAGATGGTCCCAACTCTTCCCATCCCGAACAGAGTCTTGAAACGTCTCAGCGCTGACAATAGTTTGGGGTCCGCCCCACGCAAAGATAGGTCGAGGCCAGAATAAAGCGCTTTTTTTGTGCCAACTGCTGCTTTTTTGCGATTTTTCTTTAGAAAAATTTTCTTTTTAGAGAAGTGCAAAGAAAATGAGAATAAGAATAATTCCCAGTGCAAGGTTCACGAGACCCAGTAAAGTAATGAAACTCGAGTAGTTTGTTTCTAGAGTTCGTTTCATGACGCTTACTTGGCGAAAAACGATAAAAGAATAAACAAGGTACATGAAGGCAAAGCACAAGAAAATGCCTTTCAGGATTATGGTAACAAAGTGGTAATCAAAAATATTGTTAATCATAGTTTTCCTTAGTGGACCCTTCCCTCGATTTTTTCTCTTTCTTCTTCAAGAATAAGTTCGTTGAGAAGTTTGCTGACTTTTGAAGGCTGGGGCACAGCGTCAAATTCGAATTGGGTTCTTTCTCCCGCCGTCTGCACAAGGATAGTTCCAAAGTCAAAAACGGCAGCGAGTGGCCCTGCTGCTGCGGAAGAAATATCTTCAATATTTTCAATTTTCGCACTCGAGATATTGCGAAAAATCATTGAGTGAAAATCTACGTCAATAATTCTTTCGTCAGTAATAATGTAGACGTTAAAAAACCACAGTAAAAAACTACGAATAAAAAGTGTGATGATAAAACAAATCCAAAAAATCTGAAAAGCAAATTGGAAATTCATGGGTAGGCTCCCCAAAAAACCGGAGAGGTTCAAAAGAAAGGGAATGCCCAAGGCGGCCAAAATGGTACTAGCAAAGGGTTTTACTTGGGTTATCAAATGTTGGCGAAGCACCAAAACAACCTGCTCGTTTTCCTCTTGATCTTCGAATGTTACCTTTTCTGGTTTTGCAAGAAAGGCGTCAAAAAAACCGTTATGTGGTTTTTCTTTCCGCATCACTTCGGAATATTCTTCGACCTTCTTACGAGATTTATGATCTTTTTGATTACTCATAGTGGTATTATAGCAAATTGCGCTATGCTTTTCTCTGAAAATTTGCTATCGTATCACCAGAATAGCCAAAGGAAGAAAGAAAGGAATTATGCCTGAAAAGAAGCAGAAAAGTCAACCTAAGGTAAGCAAGACCACTAAGAAGGTCTCAACCTCCAAAACAGTGAAGCCAAGTGTGAAAAAAACCATGCCTGAGAAAAAAGAAGTCGTTATGGTGAATAAAGCCATGCCGGCAAAAAGTGCTTTTTCTATGAAAACGGCGCTCAAATCTTCGAAAACAACTCTGGTCCTCTTGGGAGTTCTCTTGGTAGTGGCCCTGCTCTATTTCTTAAAAGATCAGATTATTGTCGCCACAGTGAATGGCAAACCCATTACTCGTTTTACGTTAATGAAGAGTTTGGAGAAACAGGGTGGCTCACAAGTCCTATCGAGTCTGACCACAGAAATGTTGGTCCGTCAAGCCATCAAGGATGCTGGAGTTACGGTTGACCAATCCGAAGTTGACGCAGAATTGACTTCTTTGGAGGACAGTATCAAAGCTCAAGGTCAAGATTTAGACACGCTTCTTTTAGCTCAGAACATGACTCGTAAAGATATTGAGGATCAAATCCGTCTCTCAAAAGAAATCGAGAAAATTTTAGCTGATAAACTTGATGTTACTGACCAAGAAGTTGCAGATTACTTCGAAAAGAACAAAGCTTCTTTAGGAACTGATGCGACTTTGGAAATGTATGATAGCCAAATTCGCGAGCAATTACGCCAACAGAAATTGTCGACTGCTCAACAAGAATGGTTATCTGATTTGCAAAAGAACGCTAGTATTAAATACTATCGTTTTGCACCAAGCAGTACTTCAGCTTACTAAAGCGAAAAGAATGTTTTTTAAAAAATCCCAGGTTTTGCCTGGGATTTTTTGGATGTGCTTAAGAAAAAAAGCAGAAAAAGACTTTAATCGCTTTCAAGGATAGCTAAAAATGCTTCCTGATTTAGTTCAACTTTTCCAATTTGTTTCATCCGTTTTTTCCCTTCGGCTTGCTTTTTCAGCAGTTTCATCCGCCGGGTTCGGTCACCACCATAGAGTTTAGCCGTGACATCTTTGCGAAAAGCTTTCACTGTTTCACGAGCAATAATTTTTCCACCAATCGCAGCTTGAATAGGAATTTCAAAGAGCTGACGAGGAATAACATCTTTGAGTTTGCTGACAATATTTCGAGCGCGAAGTTCGGCATTCTCTCGTACGGCAATAAAACTCAAAGCTTCGATAACTTCTTTATTTACCAGAATATCAATTTTAATAGCATCAACAGCTTGGTAGTTGCTGAGTTCATATTCCATTGAAGCGAAACCTGAACTAACGGATTTAAGCCGGTCATGAAAGTCAGTAATAAGTTCTGCCAGAGGAATTTGGTATTCCAAACGGTTGCGATTTCCTGTTCCGTGACTATTAACGAGCAAAGCTCGTTTTTCTTGGCAAAGCTTCATGACTGCGGAGAGATATTGGTCAGGAACAAAAACTGTGAGAGCAGCAATTGGTTCCTTGACCTCTTTGATCCGACTGGGATCAGGGAGTTCGGCTGGACTATGAATTTCTTCGCTTTCTCCATTACTCAGAAGGATTTGGTAGGTTACTGAAGGAGCGGTAGCAATCAAGTCGAGAGCAAATTCCCGATGGAGCCGTTCTCGGACAATTTCCGCATGAAAAATGCCCAGGAATCCCACCCGTAAACCATTGCCCAAAGCTAAAGAATGGGTCGCCTGATAACTGAGTGCTGAGTCATTTAAACGAAGTTTGGCCATGGCATCTTTGAGCGCAGCAAAATCTTTCGTATCAATAGGATAAAGCTCCATAAAGACCATGGGTTGTGGTTCTTTGTACCCTGGGAGAGCCGCGACTTTCGCCCGATTCTGTAATTGAGTAATCGTGTCGCCAACTTTCAGTAAGGCAATATCTTTCAAACCCGTAGCAACGTAACCGACTTCACCTGCTAACAATTCCGTTTTCTTTTCTTTTTCCGGAGTAAAAAATCCCAATTCAATCGGATCAAAAGCTGCTTTGCTTGAAAGCAGATATAAAGGTTCTCGCCGCAAAACGCCATTGACGACGCGAATATAGGCAACGGCGCCTTGGTGATTATCAAATTTTGAAGTAATAATCAGTGCTTGAAGTTCGTCTGGATTTCCGCCACCTTGTTTCTCTTGCGTGAGAAAATGCCCTGGAGCAGGGATTTTTTCAACGATTGCTTGCAGAAGAGCTTCTACACCTTGGCCAGTTTTGGCCGAAACAAAATAAATTTCCTGTTCTTTGACCTGGAAAAATTCTAAAATTTCAAGAACGCACTGATCCAGGTTGGCAGAGGGAAGATCAATTTTGTTTACCACTGGGATAATGGTTAAACCGAGGTCTTTGGCTTTTTGATAGTTAGCAAGAGTTTGTGCTTGGACACCTTGAGTAGCATCAATCAGGAGTAAAGCTCCTTCGCAGGCAGCCAAAGAACGGTTCACTTCGTAACCGAAGTCAACATGTCCTGGAGTATCAATTAAATTGAGGATATATTCTTGACCATCATGTTGGTAGTTCATTCGGACAGGGGCGAGTTTAATGGTGACCCCTTTTTCTTGTTCGATGGGATTACTATCCATCATTCGTTCGTGAAATTTAAGATCAGAAACGGTATGTGTGGCGCGCAAGAAAGCATCGGTCAGGGTAGTTTTTCCGTGATCAATGTGGGCAATAATTGAAAAATTGCGAATCAAGGCTAAATGATTCTCGTCCATACGTTCCTCACCGCCTCGAAGAAATTACGCTTTTTTGCTCTTGCTGGACTTTTTGGTAACACTCTTTGGTGCTTCGGTTTTGCCCAAAAGAGCAGAAAGACCAGATTTGAGGTGAGCTGCTTTATTTTTATGAATAATGTTTTTCTTTTTGGCTTTATCAATTGCAGAGAAGGCCTTGGAAAGATTTTCCAAAGTAGCTTCTTTCTTAACGTGATCCATCATGGTTTTCATTCTGGCTTTGACATTTCGATTCACCAGAGTTTTTTTCTTGCTGGCACGTAAGGCTTTTTTAGCGTTTTTCAAAATAGGCATAGATTCCTTTTTTTCGTAAAAGACAATTATAACAAACTTGAGGAAAATCAGCAAGCTGACAAATCAGCTTTTGGCGGGGAATTCCGTTGTTTTTTTATTACAAATGAACATATAATAAGAACGTGTTTTCCTTGACAAAAATTTTCCAGAGTAATGGTCGTTGGCTTGAGAAGCGGCAGAGTTCGATTTTATCGGCGGCGCTAATTATTACTACTGCCAACATCATGTCTTCGCTCTTTGGTTTACTTCGAGAGCGAGTTCTTATTAATGTCTTTTTTGGTTCCTCGGCTTCTGAGCAAGCCTATGAAGCCTTCCAACTTGCTTTTCAGATTCCTGATACACTGTTTCAGTTGGTGGTAATGGGTGCTTTGGCTGCGGCTTTTATTCCCATTTTTAGTTCTTTAAAGAAAAAGAATGAACAGGAAGCTTTCCAATTCACTTCAATTGTCATGAACTGGGTCCTTGCGGCCTTTCTTTTATTGTCAGTTTTGGCCTTTATTTTTGCTGAGCCGATTACCGCTTTTCGCACGGGGAGTCAATTTACGCCTGAACAGATTGCTATTGCGGTTAAGCTGACTCGTTTGATGCTTTTTGCGCAATTATTTTTTGCAATTTCCAACTTTTTTACGGGAATTCTTCAAGCATATCAATATTTTATTGCACCAGCGATTGCACCGGTTCTTTATAACATTGGTATTATGCTTGGGACTTGGTTATTTGCTGGCCAATTTGGAATTTATTCGGCGGGGATTGGCGTCTTGATTGGGGCCTTTTTACATATGCTCGTTCAGTTGCCGATGGTTTGGCGTTTAGGTTTTCGCTGGAAATTGAATTTTAATTTACACTTTTCTGGAGTAAAAAAACTTTTTTCATTGATGCCTCCTCGTTTGCTTACTGTTGGCGTTGGTGAACTCCAAAATTTGGCCATGGGCTTTTTTGCAACTTCTATTGGAGGTCTAAGTTTTGTGGTAGTGAAATTAGCGAGCCGCTTGATGACGCTGCCGATTCGTTTTTTTGGTGTGCCGATCAGTCAGGCATCTTTACCATTCCTTTCAGATGAATCAGAAGAGCAGGATCAGGAGCGTTTTAAGCATTTGTTACTGCAGTCTTTGAGTCAAATTTCCTTTTTTGCTTTGCCGGCATCGGTTCTCCTTCTTATTCTGAGAATTCCTGTGGTCCGTTTAGTTTTTGGCACCTATAACTTTCCTTGGTGGGCAACGGTTTTGACAGGCAAAATCGTGGCGATTATTGCACTTTCGATTACTGCGCAAGCAATGGTGCAACTTTTGATTCGAGCTTTTCATGCACTTAAGGACACGAAAACGCCTTTCATTATTAGTTTGATCTGTACAGGAAGCTATTTATTGGTTTCTTACCTCTCGGTTTATGTTTATAACTGGGGTGTTTTAGGTTTGGGAGCGGCTATTTCGGTAGCGGCATTTTTGGAGTTAGCTTTATTTATTTTCTTTTTGCAGAAGCGTTTACAGTGCTTTTCTGATAAAAGTTTTGTTTTTGCGCAACTTAAGATGATCTTGGCGAGTTTCTTTATGGCAGTTTTTCTGTATCTGCCTTTTAAAATCCTTGATGAAGTGGTTTTTGATACGAGTCGAACGATTGACTTAATTGCCTTGACAATCAGTACCGGAACAATTGCTTTATTGGTTTACAGCTATTTCGCGCTTTTACTTGATATAAAGGAATTATTTTACTTTAAAGCAATTCTCCAAAAATTTGGTCGTTGGCGTGAGCCTATTAAAGGAACAGACGAAGTACTGCTGGATAGTTCGATTGAAAATGATGAGCTCTAGCTGCTATGATAGATGAGTCATGTTAGGACGCCGAAAGCCTGCCAGCAAGAAGCTTGATATTGCTATCAATCTTGTTCCGAAAGATCCCTTCTTTGAGACCTTTTGGGGACGTTCTTTCAAATGGGCATTGACGGTCGGTCGTTATATTGTAATTTTTACCGAGTTGGTGGTTATTGTCAGTTTTGCTACTCGTTTTTCTTTGGATCGCCGCAATACTGATTTAAATGACCAAATTCACGAAAAAGAGCAAGTCCTCAAGTCCTATGGTGACTTGGAAACAAAGTTCCGCTTTATTCAGCAGCAGATTACTGATTATCAACAGCTTCAGCAAGAAGCAAATATTGTTGAGATTTTCCCCATTCTTAATGACACCATCCCGCAAAACGTCGTTTTTAACAATTTGACGATTCGCAATGCTTCCTTAAGTTTTTCTGGTGTGGCATACTCGCAGGATTCGTTGAACGTTTTGGTTAACAATATGCAGCTTGATTCTCATTTCAGTAATGTGCGTATCTCAAAAATTGAGTCAACTCAACAAAGTGCCGGTATTAATTTTGATGTTGCTTCTGACATCATTTGGGATAAGAAGAGCAAATAAATGGCAAAATCTCGACAAGAACAACTGCTGATTGTGCTCAATGAGTTTTACAAACGCCCTGTTGCTCGGGTGTCCTTGGAACTTTTTCTCTCGGTTCTGGCAGTTATTTTCTTTGCTATTTTTGCGATTAAGCCAACATTAAGCACCATGGTCGATTTAGTCAAAGAGATTCAAGACAAACAAAAGTTGTTGTCGCAAATGAATGACAAAATTGCAAGCATGAGTACAGCACAACAACAATACACCCAATACAGCAATCAATTTTCACTGCTTGATGAGGCTCTTCCCAAAGAACCGATGTTGCTTAATGCCTTACAAATTATTGAAAAAGTAGCTTCCGAAAATGCTTTAGTGGTACAGGATATTTCAGTGTCAGATTTGCCGAGTGAGACAGAGGAAGTTAATATCGGAAATGCTGAAAGAAAGATGCTGACTTTTAACGTCACGGTGGCTGGAGATTATTTAAGCTTGCGACAATTTGTTGAAACACTTATGACTAGTCGTCGGGTTTTCTTGATTGAACAAGTTGTATTTGGAGCCAGTAACTCTCGAGACACGCAGTATTTAGTTGCTAAGTTACGAATTAATTTACCATACTATGCCAACAAATGATCTTCGCAAGCAATTCAGAAGTCTGCAACGGAATAAGCGATTATTGTGGCTGGCAATTTTGGCGTTTGTGATCGTTGTTTTTTGGATCGCAGTAAGTATTTTTACTTCGCAGCGAGAAGTAAGTATTAGTAAAGATTTACAAAGCTTAGCAACGCCACTGATTCCTCGACTTGAGGCGCAGGTGTTTAGTGATATTAGCAGCAAGCGAGTGTATCAAGAGAGTGAACTCAGCAGTTTCCCCGTTTATGTCTTTTTGCAGGCTGAACGTGGTGGCAGTATGCAAAAAGTTGAGTTGGGTGCACCGCAAGCTGAAGGAACTCCTACTCCTACAGCAAGTGAGGCCGAAACCCCAGGGGAAACGCTTCCGAGTCTAGAAATGTCTGTGACTCCAGAGTTGGCAACGGAGTCAGCAACTCTATGAAAACCAGCAGGGAAAACTGCCAGAAAAATTCTTCTGCAAGAAGAGTGTTTGGCTGGATGTTTTTGGCTTTTTTTCGTCTTGTTTCTGAGGTGAGAATCCTCTACAGTGGAAGTACGGCAGTGAATACTGTCTGTTGTTGATATTCTATGCGTGTAGTTAGTGCGAA
This sequence comes from uncultured Pseudomonadales bacterium, assembly GCA_964635585.1. Classification (GTDB taxonomy): domain Bacteria; phylum Patescibacteriota; class Microgenomatia; order UBA1400; family PJMF01; genus UBA1364. The sequence goes on from CAZWOQ010000012.1 coordinate 8,217, forward strand.
TACGAGCAGCTCTTCGACCAGAACCCTTCCTGGTATTGCGCCAAAGGCAAGTCCTGTCGCCACTTCTTTTGTTGAAAATCTCAATACCAATAAGAATGACAAAACAAAGGATGCTGTCCAAACTCCAAAACTGCCTGGTCTTAAAAAACGACCCAAGCAAATTCCGACAATTTTGGCTTTACTGATTCTAGTCGTTTCCTTGGCAGCGGGAGTTTTACTTTTTGGTCAAGGAACTGGTGTTTTTGCTCCTCGAGCAACGCCGGAAACGACCCCCAAGAATATTGTTGTAAGTAATGTAACTGACCGATCTTTTACGGTTTCCTTTTATACCGATGAAGAAACGCCAGGCTTTGTAAAGTATGGCACTACCGCGGCAGAGCTCACTGAGCAAAGTAGCGATGATCGCGACCAACTTTCTGGGGTGGTAAAGTCTTATCGTCTTCACCATGTGACACTTCGTAATTTGGAACCGGGAACGCAATACTATTACCAACTCGGAACGGGAACGAGCACTTTTGACAATAATGGTCAGGCCTATGTGCTGCAAACAGCGGCGAAACCAACGGTTTCGCCTACCAGTAATCAGACTATTTACGGTGTGGTGAATTTGGCTGATGGAAGTGCAGCCGAGGGTGCCGTTGTATATTTCTCTAATGAAAAGATGGGAACACTTTCTGCTTTGGTGAAAGAGTCGGGAAGCTTTGGGGTTTCTCTTTCGACGGCTTTTACCCCTGATGGAGCTGCTTACTCGCAGATTAGCGATGATGACATTTTGCAGTTGCGAGTGCAGGGTGTGCAAACCGTTTTGACTGGCACCTGGCAAGGAAAAGTGTCAGAGGCCCAACCCGTCCCAACACTCGTTTTAGGTTCTTCAGGAAGCCAAGCGGCTTCGACTCCTTCAATTGCTGTTGATAAAGCGGCTTTATTAGCAGACGAAGGAAGCGCCTCCGCTCAGGCTGGTCTTTCAGTAGGAACAGATAAAAATTCTAGTCAATCGGCCTTAACGGATGAGAAAACAGCGGAGAACGCCGCGACGACTTCTGCCCTTACTCAAGAGCCAAGCCAAAGCAGTGCAACGACAGTTGATCTCAGTTCTGCCCAAGAGGCCCAACCAGCCAGTGATATTGTTGTTTCCACTACTGCTCCTGTCATTAAAGCCAGTCTGCCAGCGAATACGATGGTGAAAATTACCGTTCATTCTGATACGGTGCTTGAGCAAACTTTACAGACTGATGAGAATGGCAATGTTGTTTTGGATATTGCGAGTTTAGGAGAAAACCTTGAACCGGGTGAGCACAGCGCCACTTATACGTATATTGATCCCACTACGGGAAAAGAAGTGACGAAGACCTACAACTTTACGGTGCTCGCCGATGCTTCTACACAACAGTTGGCTGCAGCAGCCACGCCTACCCCAACTAAGACAGTGCAAACGATAACTACGCCTACTCCAACGCCCACGTCAGCCGTGCCTTATGGCTCTGGTAATCCGTATTTACCCACGCCCACTGTTACCGTGGCAATTGCGGCCACACCAACGGCTTCAGCAAGTACACGAACAGCAACTGTGGCGACCACCAGTGGGGTGTATAAATCTGGTTCCGTAGGAACAACCCTGCTTCTTATTCTTGGAGCACTTTTCTTGATGGGCAGTGGTCTTTCCAGTTTTGCTCTTTTGAGTCGTAAAAACGATTAGAGCAAATTTTCCTACTGTCAATTTTTTCCAGAAAAGGCAAGTATTTTATTCAGAGTTTCTCTTGAATCACTTCCCAAAGGTCTCTGTCGCTGCCTTCATAGCCTAAAGCCCAAATCGCAATACCCGCCAAATTTAATTGTTTTGCGTACTCAAGTTTGTAGCTGAGCGACTGGGGATTTTCGTAGTAAATAAGATAATTTTCGCCATCTTCTTGATAACTAATGTAAGGAGACAGTGCATTCTCATCCCAGCCAGTTTTTACTTGTGTCACTTGATCCCAAGTGCCTTGACTTGGACTTTGGCCAAGCAGCTCTTTGGCTTTTTGATAGCTAACGGTAAATCCTGTTTTCGGGTAGGTATTGGCATTAGCTTCTTTGCTGTCTGTTTGCCAACCATAGCCATAGAAGGGAATGCCGAGGAGGATCTTTTTTCGGTCAACTTGATCGAGAAATTCTTTGAGGTGTTGATTAATGTCCGTCTTCCAGGAACCTTCTTCACTAAATAGTGGGGCGACGGGTCCTGCTTGCGTAGAAACTTTGCTGTGAAAGTCGGACGCCATGACAATGAGTTGATCGGCGTAAGGCTCCAGTGCAGCGATGT
>CAZWOQ010000013.1:0-10313 GCA_964635585.1 uncultured Pseudomonadales bacterium
TAAAACTTCAAAAAATTATGAGTTTCAATTCGTTGAAATTATATCTTAATGTGTCAACTTAAAATAAGGATGAAAATCAAAAAAAATTTCTTAAACAAATAAAAACCTCATTGTTCAATTCTTGTAAATTTGACCATTCGTTGCTTCTCACTTTTCGAATATTCATATACTTCTATTCTAGCATTCTTCTACTATATGAGCTCAACTCACCACGGTCCAGACTCTCCAACTTTTTTCGTTTGAACGGACTTTATGAAGACTTTATAGGGGAGAGTGACGTAGAGGCCTCGGTGGGAATCAATAATTACGTCAGTTTCTAAGTCCACTTCGCGACCTTCATACAGGATCTGTCCTTTATAGTTTTTGTACTTCTCACTGTTGTAATGGTGGCCCTGAGTAATTGACTTTTTCATCAGCTGAAATTCTTCTCGTAAACCAGCCACATGTTGCTGAGAATGGGTCATCGTAATGTGTGCACCCTCCTGAAGAGAGTTGCGACGAACGGTCATTGTACAAGCAATTCCCCCATTACTCCGAACTACATAGAGCTGAAGCTCCCGCTTATCAGCACTTTGGTTGACTACGTTAATTCGGTAAAATAAATCCCGGTACTTCCCGTGTTTGTCTCGGTATTCCACCTCAACTTCAGCTCCGGTGATTTCTTGATAAAGATAATTTTGATTTTGGCCATTATTCCAAATGTGTGAAGCAAAAGCCATACTAGCCATCGAATGTGGTTGCATAGGGATATTATACCGCCTGAGACAAGTTTAGCTTCGAAACATCTTTTTTATGAGGCGAAATAGCGCCAATGGCCCTCGAATAAAAATCACCTGGCCAAGACGATCCAAACGAGAACCCCATTTTCGCCAAAAACCATCGAAATACAAAAAACTCAATAAAAAACTTGCCACAGCCACAACAGCATTCAGACTTCGTCTATCATGGTAGATATTATCTAATTCCAACCACATCGCAAACTCATCAAAAGCCAAACCTAAAGCAATCCCATACAAAACACTCAACCGCAAACGATCGTAATAAGAGGGCTGACTATTAAGAAGAATCAAGCCTAATAAAGCCAACAAAAGAATTCCATAAGCAAAGTGATGGACATGAATTCCCTCAACATTGAGGGAAAAACCAGGAAATAACACCGTGATCAAACGAGAAATAAAGAAAGTCAAAACAAATGAGAGCAAGGTCAAAAACGGGACACTTTTGTCAGCCCCATTGCCATTTTTGACAACAAAAAACGAGAGTAAAGCCTTTTTGAGTGCTGAAAACATAAAAGTTCCCTTGAATTCTTTCGAGCAGCTATGTTATACCACTTGTCATGGAAGAAAAAAAATCCCAGCCTTCACAAAGCCAACAACTTGCTCCTCTGACTGTCATTTATGGCCCTATGTTTTCTGGAAAAACGGGCAAAATTATTAGTATGAACAAAATTCTGCGTACTCTTGGCTATCAAGTGCGAATTCTTAAACCAAAGATTGACCAACGGTATTCGGGCAAAGCCGAAATAAATAGTCATGATCAACGTTCTTCAGCTGCAGATTTACTTGACTTAAAACTTCCTTTAGATCTCTTTGAAAATTTGCAAAACCAAAAAGTTACCGCTGTGATTATTGATGAAGCTCAATTTTTTGAAAAACACTCACTTCTTCGTTTCATTCACCAGTGCCGAAAACATCAGCTGCGCGTGATCGTTGCCGGTTTACTCTATGATTATCGGAGGCAACCTTTTGGCGCAATGCCGAAGCTCCTAACTGAAGCAACTGAGTCAGTAGAACTTTTTGCCATTTGCCAAAAATGTGGCCGACTTGCCCAACACAGTGAAAGAACTGCCGGAGGAACTGGCACCATTCAAGTCGCGGCAGCCGACCAGTACATTGCTAGCTGTCAGCATTGCCATCATATTTATCAAGACTAATATCAAACAAGAATTTCCTCGAGAAAGCGCTGCTTGTTTTTTTAGCCATTTTCTAGTATCTTTGGTGTTCAATGAAAGCTTGGCTTCAACACAATATCTTGTATATAGCTTTCTTCCAAGCCCTCATCGCCACCCTTGGGAGTCTCTATTTTAGTGAAATCATGAAATTTCCTCCTTGCACCCTTTGTTGGTATCAAAGAATTGCGATGTATCCTCTAGTAATTTTGCTTGCTGTGGGCATTCTTCGTCGTGATAAACAGGTAGCCAGCTACATTTTGCCATTGAGTTTGCTGGGTTGGGGAATTGCGGTCTACCACAACCTCTTGTATTTTTCTATATTGCCCGAAAGTGCGGCCCCCTGTGCAGCTGGAATTTCTTGTACCAGTAAATTTATCGAATGGTTTGGGTTTGTGACTATTCCTTTTCTTTCTTTTGTTGCTTTTAGTGTAATAAGCGCCGCCCTGATTTTTTACCAATCTTGGCAAAAAAAGGACTCATGAAACAAGAAGGCAAAATTATCATTTTTATCAGTTTACTCACTATTGCGATCATGGGCCTTGCCGTCTTTTTCCTTGATCGAAATCAAAGTCAGACTGCTCCTGACCAAAGTCTTTTGGAAACAACAGAAAGCCCCCAATTGGGTCAAGCGGAAGCAGCAGTAACGGTTGTGGAATTTGCTGATTTTCAGTGTCCCTACTGCGCATCACAGTATCCAAGTCTAAAAAGCTTTTTGGGGAGTCAACCAGAGGTTCGTCTCGTTTTCCGCCACTATCCATTACCTCAGCATCAAAATGCGGTGCCGGCAGCTTTAGCTGCGCAAGCAGCGAAAAATCAAGGCAAATTTTGGGAAATGGCTGACCTACTTTTCACCCGCCAAAACGATTGGGCAGAATTAGCTTCCACCACTGAGATTTTTGAAAACTACGCCCAAGAACTGGGACTCAACCTCGAGCAGTTTCGACAAGATAGAGACGGGAGTGATACGCTCAATCAAATTTATGCTGACAAAGCCGCTGGCAACCAACTTCAAGTGAACGCAACACCCACTTTTTTCATTAACGGTCAGTTAGCAAAAAATATTGGTAATGATCTTTTTGAGGAAATCACGAAAGCTCTTCCGGAAAATTAAAATCGTAGCTTGGTTCAATAAATTCCAAAAATTCCTGATTGTCCTGCAATGCTTCTAAAGCAAAACGAATGTAAGGAACGGTTTTTTCTGGCAAATTATCTAGAGGGAAAAACTTGAGGGCGTCAGATTTATCTGGCTCAGTAACCCTTGCTTTTCCTTGCCATTCTGTAAAAACAAAAAAATAATCAATACGCTCCTCAGTGGGGGAGCAAACCCGATGCATGACTAATTCCTTACTTGCTGCTGAGACTTCTGTCAAACCAGTTTCCTCGCGGATCTCTCGATGCATTGCCGCAAGAATTTTTTCACTGCCATCAACATGACCCGCGGGTACACTCCAATAGCCATCCATATAACCAGTGTGTTGCCGCCGAAGAAGCAAAACCTTTCCATTTCTCAGAAAAAAAGCATGAACAGCAACAAGAAATGAGAAACGAGATGCGCTCATTTCGCGCTTTCATCGGAAAGCTTTTCCAAAAGCATTCCCCTTAGTACCGCTGCAATTGCCGGAAAATGACCAGTCAAATAATTCAGTTCTTCAATAAAAAGTGCCCAGCGTTCTTTGTCTTCATCAGTGAAATTTTCTTGCAAAAAAACTCGCTCATTTACAAAAACAACTCCACCTAGATCTGAAGACATGAGGATACTGGGTTTCTCCGGCAAAACAAGAGAGTAGACCAAAGTTGTCCAAGTTCTTCCCTTAACATCTGGATTTTCAAAAAAACCTTCAGCTTTCAACGTGCTGGTAGAAAAAGTCAGACCGGAATTTGAAAATAATTCTGACAGATTAATACCCAATTCTTCTTGAATTTTTGCCAAAACAGCACTGCGACCTGCTTGCTCTAGGTTCTCCGCGGCAAAGTTTCCACCAGGGAAATGTTTTTCTTTCACTTTGCCTCCGGCAAGAGTGTACATATTTGCTGATACGATGGAAGAATCTGGACGCAATTCCAAGACAAGCGTTCTTGGTGCAGGAAGCTGATCCCGTTCATCGCCACGAGGAATCACCTTGTCAGGGCAAATCAGGACCACTCGGGCAATAACCTGAGAAAGATTTTCTTTCCCTATTTGCAAATTTTCGAGTGGTTGTAAAAAAGCGGGAATATTTTCGTTCAGAGGATCTGACATAGCTGGAGAAATTTCGGGATTCATTGATGTAGACATATATCGCTTAATCTACTGCCAAATTTTTAATTTTTCAAGCTCAAGAACCAAGAGTACTTGCTGAGAAAAACCGCAATAGGCTATAATCGTCAACATGAACATCATTTCTGGTTCCTCCAATTATTCGTTGGCAAAGAAAATTGCGGAGAAACTTGGAAGCACACTGATCGATGCTGAGCTGTCGACTTTTGCCAATGGCGAAAGACGGGTTTGGGTGAAAGACCTCGCAGCAGTTCGCGGTAAAACAGTAGCAATTGTGCAATCCTTTTCATATCCCGCTGATGAACATATTTTGGAAACACTGATTATTGCCGATGCTTTGGAGCGTTTGGGTGTAAAAGAAATTTTTCTCATTATTCCGTGGATGGGCTATTCACTGCAAGACAAAGTGTTTCGCCCCGGTGAGGCAATTGCTGCCAAAGTGGTTGCTGACATTATTTCGGGCAGTTCTATTGACCGAGTGATGTTGCTTGATTTGCATAACACCAGCATCCCAGCATTTTTTTCTATTCCCGCATATCACTTATCAGCTGAAGAACTCTTTATTGGTCACCTGCAAAAAAATCTCGATCTGAAAAATGCAGTGATTGTGAGTCCTGATTTTGGAGGCTTAAAACGCTCAAAGAGTTTTGCTGCCAAATTAGGCTTGCCTTTACTGAATATCGATAAAAGTCGTGATCTAAGCACCGGTGAAGTTTTTAGTCACGCTGTGCATGGTGGTTCCGTAGAAAATAAAGATGTTTTTGTTCTCGATGATGTGATTGTTTCCGGTGGAACAGTCGTAACTTCTTCGAAATTGCTAAAAGACGAAGGAGCCCGAAGTGTCACTTTTCTTGCCACTCATGGTATCTTCTGCGAAAATGGCCTTGCAAAAATTCTTGACTCGGTTGCGGATCGAATCATTATTAGTAATTCGATTGAACATCAAGAAGAAAATCCAAAACTTGAAATCCTTGATCTCAGTTCACTCTTTGCGGAACTCCTGAAAAGCTGGAGTTAGCTTTTTAGAAAAACTGACAAAGCCAGTCTATTTTTCCTTGCTATAATACGATCATGCAATTATCTCATTTGCTTTTCCAACCTGTCAAAAATCCACCAAAAGATGCCGACACTATTAACCACCGCTTACTCGTTCAAGCTGGCTATGTTCGGCAATTAATGGCTGGTGTTTACAGCTACACAACTTTGGGTTTGCAAGTTCTCCGCAACATTGAGAAGATCGTCCGAGAAGAAATGAATGCCGTAGGTGGTCAAGAAATTTTGATGCCGGCGCTTCATCCAAAGCTCAATTGGACCACCACGGGCGGCTGGGAGAATATTGATGTTCTTTTCAAACTGCAAAGTCGAACCGGCAAAGAATACGCTCTTGGTCAGAGTCACGAAGAAATTGTTACTCCGCTCGCCAAAGAATTTATTCATTCTTACAAGGACTTACCTCTGGCTTTGTATCAGATTCAATGGAAATATCGAGATGAACTCCGCGCCAAATCTGGAATTTTGCGAGGCCGTGAATTCTATATGAAAGATATGTACAGTTTTCACAGTAGCCAAGAAAGTTTTGAAGAATTCTACCAAGTGGTCAAACAAGCCTATTTGCGTGTTTATAAGCGTTTGGGCCTGACAGCCAAAGTTACTGAAGCCTCAGGGGGAAATTTCACTGACAAAATCTCTTACGAGTTTATGGTGCTTACGGATGCAGGTGAAGATGATATCTATTACTGTGATGCTTGTGATTACTGTATCAATCAAGAAATTGCCACTGTTAAAGAAGGCGATCCCTGTCCAAAATGTGGCCAACCCTTGAAAAAAGCCCGTGCGGCAGAAGTTGGAAACGTTTTTGATTTGGGACAAAAATTTACGAAGGCTTTTGACTTGCAGTTTACGGATCAAAATGGCGAAAAGCATTTTCCCATCATGGGCTGCTATGGTATCGGAATTAGCCGCTGCATGGGAGTCATTGTTGAGAAATATAACGATGAAAAAGGGATCCTCTGGCCAGAAAGCGTTGCTCCGGTAAGCGTCGAGTTATTAAGTTTAGCTGGAGCCGAAGAATTTGCCAGCCAAATCTACGATAAGTTGCAAAGTGCAGGAATTAAAGTTCTCTGGGACGACCGCAATCTTTCCGCTGGCAACAAATTTGCTGATGCAGATTTGCTTGGTATCCCCGAACGACTCATTGTTTCTCCTCGAAATGGAGAGAAAATTGAGTGGCAAACTCGTGATAAAAAAGAGTCAGCGCTTTTGGACTTAGAAACCCTTTTGGAAAAATACGCTTCGCTCACTCATGCCACAGCACTATAAAGACCTCATCTTTAGTACCCATGCCCTTCAACGACAAAAAGATCGGAGTATAAGTCTTGAGGCGATTTATCAGACCCTTCACAGGCCCGAACAGCTGCTGCAACAAGAAGCAAAAGAAATCAAAAAATATACTCGCCACATAGCTGGACGACATTACCAAGTAATCGCTAAATACTTACCAGCAGAAAAAAAGCATCTTATTGTTTCCGTTTGGGTGAGAGGAGAAGAGGACCGCCTGCCCTTTATTTGGCAATTACTCAGCGCGCCTTTTCGTTTTGTCTGGTGGTTTCTAAAATTTCTTTGGCAAGTTCTTTCGAAAAAACACTCGGCTAAATAAGGCCTATAGGTAAAAAAACCATTAGCCATATACGTATACTATAAATTGATTATTCAATCCTTTTTTCCTATATACTTTTCTAGTAAAAAATATATATTACTAGATAGTTTTCCGGTGAGGAATACCACTAAAACCAACCACTTTCAGGTGGTTTTGGTGGTTTAGCAGATTTTTTTATTTTTCCAAAAGAAGCCTTCATAAATCCTGATATAATCAAGGCATGTCAACAACTCGTTATCTTCTTGTTACCCACCATGCTCCAGATCTAGACGCGGTCACTTCCGTTTGGTTACTAAAACGTTTCGATGCACAAAAATATGGCAGTGCAAAAGTTGCCTTCGTAAACCCCGGTTCACAGCTTTCTCCAGAAGAAGCCGCAGAACAATTCCAATGTGGCGCTGATCGCATCACTCACGTTGACACCGGTTTGGGAACTTTTGATCACCACCAACCAGAAAGAGCCTCAGATCAAATCTGTGCGAGTTCGCTTATTTTGGATTACCTGTGCGAAAAATATCCTGACCTTAAAGATGACCAGGCACTTCGAGCAATGGTTGACCACGTTTTGGCAATTGATCATTTTAAAGAGATTTCCTGGCCAGAGGCAAAAGAGAATCGTTTTATGTTCAGTCTCCATGAACTCATTCATGGCCACGAATTTACCCAACCGCATGATGACGACTCTCAGTTACATTTTGGCATGGAAGCACTTGATTATGCCTATGCAGCAATGATCCAAAATCTGAAAGCCAAAGAAATTATTCAAAGTAAAGGTCAAGAATTTGCCTTACCTCAAGGTCTGGCCCTAGCGGTGGAAACTCGAAATGATGAAACCTTAAAAACTGGCCAATTAATGGGCTATGTTTTAGTGGTTCGCAAAGATCCCGAATTTGGTCACATCCGAATTAAGGTTCGTCCCGATGTTGACTTGAGTTTGCAGGCTTTGTATGAAAAGCTGCAAAAACTTGATCCAAAAGCAACTTGGTACTATCATCCAAGTGGCAAAATGCTGCTCAATGGTTCGATTAAACACCGCCAACAAATTGCAAGTGCCCTTACTTTAGAACAAGTTATCCAACTTATTCAAACAACCTATCAAAATTAAAAACATGACAAAAATGCTTAAAGACATGACAAGAACGCTTTTCGAAAAAATTATTGATCGAGAAATTCCCGCTCAGATTCGCTACGAAGATGCTGACTTCATCGCCTTTGACGATATCTCACCAAGAGCACCCATTCATGTGCTTCTTGTTCCTAAAAAACCTTACGCAACCCTTGAGGAAGTCCCCGAAAGCGAATCGGCCTTTTACGGCCAATTGATTCAAACGGCACGCAAAGTAGCTCAACAACTCGGCATTGCTGATAACTACAAGTTATTTATGAATGTTGGTCAGCGCGTCCAAAGTGTCGCCCACCTTCATCTTCACATTATGGGTGGCTGGGGAAAAGAGAAAACACTTCAGGATTTAGATCGTAGCGAAGCCGCGCTCGTAAACGATAGTGGCACATCAAGAGAATAACCACAACCCCGCCAAGTTTTTATCTCCAGTGGTGCGATTTTTTTGCGCAAGCGACAAAGCTGTGTTTCAAAAGTATTACTCAGACATTCTTGTTCATTTTGCCAAGCTTGTTGGATAAGAAAAGCTTCTGTCAAAATTTTTCCTGAATGCTGCAGAAAAGTCTCCAAGAGCAAAAACTCTTTTCGTGTAAACTGTTGCTGAGTAAGCAGGGAACTTGCTTTTTTTTGATCAAAAAGCCCTTGGCCATTTGCCAGTTTTTTTCGCAGGTCAAAGAGAGAAAACGGCTTAAAAAGAAAATCAGAAGGAAAAGGACAAACATGAGGAAAAGAATCTCGGTATTGTTGCCTCGTTGCTAAAAAAACAAACTGTGGCAAAAAACAGGATTGCGTTTTACTGGAAAAATACTGCCAACAAAAGCCCTCAGCAAAACACAACTCTAATAAAACGCTCTTGTATTCTTCTACCAGTAAAAAATGTTCTGCTTCAGATAGATTACTAGCCCAATCAACACAAAAAGCTTTTTGTAACTGCTGCAAAAGAAAATGAGCAAAACTCTGATCGTCCTCAACTAATAAAAGACGCATCCTTCCAGTATATCAGCATATTCGTTTTCAGCTGTCTCTTCAGAAAAAATGAAGTATAATAGGCATTTGTTATTATTTGAAAATCGAAGAGAGGAGGTGAGAAAATGCCAATCGTCATTCGCGCAAAAAAGAATCAGTCAACTTCTGACGTTATTCGTCAGTTTAAGAAAGCGGTTTCTTTAGCCGGTGTGGTGCAAATCGCCAAGGATCGTCGCTATTTTCAAAAGCCTTCTCGTATTAAATCAGCCAAAACTGCTGAGAGAAGTCGTTTGAAACGTCGTGCTCATTCCTTGAAAAAGATGAAAAACATCTCAGCCAGCACCATTGCGAAAATTCAGCAACGTCTTGGTTCTTAGTTCCATGACGCTTTGAAAAAACCCAGGCAATGCCTGGGTTTTTTATTTTTTATAGAAAAAAACAAATTAATTATCTGTTTTTTCCATTTTTTTACCTTTAATTTTTGCTTTGATGTTGAATTCCCATTGATCTCCATCACTGGTATCAAAACTCGTAGAATTCGTAAGAGCATGATAATTCACTAAATGATTACTCAAAGTCTCTTCTAACTCTTTTTTCTGTTCATTCAATTCCGCAATATCCACTTTCAAACTAGTAACCTGCGGATCACTTTGCAACTGACTTTTCCGCTCTTTCAGTGCCACATTCTGTCGCTCAACCTCTGCCTTTGCTTCTTCAAGCTGAACATCATTTTCAAAAACGCTTTTCATACTCTCGCGTTTTTCCTTGAGCTCTGAATTGATTCGCGTCAATTCTCGGGCATGTTTTTCGATGAGATTTTGTAAAGAAGTTAGCGTTTCCGCCAATTGGTCAGAAGCTGCTGCTTCATCCAAAGCGGCATTCGTTCCTTCACCACTCGCTTCCGCGAGAGCGGCCTTTGCCAAATCATCACTATTTTGCACAACGCTGTCTGCCATAGAAAACTCCTTTTCTTTTCTACAATTCCATGAATGAACTCAAGACTAGCAAAAAAAGCCAAGTTGCACAAGCTCTAACCAGAAAAATGGCTTTAAGGTATAATATACCTGAACATAGCCCAGGTAATGGATCTGACTTCAGTCAGGTAGGAAAGTCCGGACAACTGAAAAGAGGGTGCTGGATGAAAATCCAGGACTTTGTTGGCTTGGCAACAAGAAAACAAAGGCCAGTTAGAGCAACAGTGACGATGCAGGTGGCGCTGCGTGAAACGACTCAAGCGACTGGAGTGAATAGTCCCTGACTATTCGGCAATCCTCCCCGTTGCAAGCTGCGAATTTGACCCCATTGGTTCTTTTCCCTACGGTGCAAACCGGGTCATAAAGTTAGCGCATTAGATAAATCATTA
>CAZWOQ010000014.1:0-10206 GCA_964635585.1 uncultured Pseudomonadales bacterium
ATAAAGTAACGCTCTATGTTTTTTTAGATTTTTCTCAAAGCATTTTTCTTCAAAGTCAAAAAGTTTGGCTCGTTGTTGTTCATTTAATTGATTATCTGGTATTACAGTTATATCTGATTCCATATATATCAATTATAACTATAATTTGAAAGACACGCACGGTTGTTAAACTGAAGAATTTTCAAATAGGGAAAATTTAACAAGTTCTAGCAAAGTGTTTGAAAATATTAGGCAGACCTATCATAACTTTTCGATTGTTGCGGCGGCTCGGAGGCCGTCCGCCAGGATCTCACTCCGTTCGCTCTTGGCGGAGACGGTGGGATTCGAACCCACGAAGCCCAAAATGGACTCAGGTTTAGCAAACCTGTGCAATTGGCCACTATGCGACGTCTCCAATTTCCAGTCAAATTATACCAGGAAAAGCGGCTTTTCGTGGCTGAATTGGAAAGAATTTGTAATTGCGGAACCCTAGCTAGCGAATTTCTGAACTTTTTTCTTTCAAGAAATTTCGCCAATCCTCGACAACAGTAATCAAGGCAGAAAAAGGTGTATCAATCAGTGCGGTCATCAAGGCCGAAAAAACATTATATTGTTTCCATTTATTGTTAAACCACTGACCAATCCGAGCCATGGGCACAGAAAAAAGTTCTGTTAGGAATTCCATCACATCACCACGGTCTTCGATCGTGATTTCCTTAGATTTTTGCTTAATCACCATCGCCGCACCCACGACCATTGCCACATTGACGGTATCAATATACATAGAAGTCCAAGGCACATTGCCGATTTCAAAGAGCCAAAAAACAAAATACATTGCAGCCATACCACAAATAAAGGAAACAACGAGGAAAATACTGTTGAGGATTGGATTCTTTTTTCGATCCAATTCGACCGTGTAACTGTCTTCTTCTTCCTGTTTGTAGAGAATCTTTTTCACTTCATTTTTGACCACTCTCAGATTTTTATCAGCAGGTGGGCGAATCATAATTACCAAAACAAACATGATGGCACTTGGAATTAATAAGTCAACAAAAAGCGACAGAAGGCTAAATTCTCGACCGGCCAAACGAGCCACCGGTCCCTCAAAAATAATGAAACTAAAAACGCCAGCCACAAAGATGGAAAGTGTCGAGTAAATGGCCGAGCGAAAGAGTCGCCCTTTCAAACTTGCTTTGCGCTTCATGTAAATACGCTCCACCATTTCCATCACGGTATTTTCATCACGTAAAGTTTGGGCAACCATTTGTGGACTGCTATTGATTTCGTCCAAAATGTCACCAATGATTCGGTAAGCAGCATCATATTTATTGGCCAATTTGGCAAAATCTTTGCTATAGGGATTATCCACGTCTGTGGCAATCTGGTGATAAATTTCTTCGATTCGCTGAATGACTTCTTGGACGCTTTCTTCATCTTCTTTGACCCAAAAAGGGTAACGAATCTTTATCACGTTGTAAGAAATGATGGGATCATCGAAGTTGTATAAGGCTCGTTGAACCGCGACATAGAGAAGAATTAATTGATCCATCTCACTTATTTTTTCTCGAGGGATAATTCGACTGCGCTTGAAGAGCACATTGGTCATCAAGTTAATTAAGGCATTTTCTTTAAAAGCTGGCGAAAGGGTTTCTTCAATTTCGCAAGCTGCCAGTTCCAGCATCCAGGTGTAAAACTGCATTTTATTTTTAATGTGTTGATCAGTTTTTTGATTGGAAAGGTGACTGCGATTCAAAATAGTAATATATTTTTGCAAGATGTGTTTGACCTCAGTCACTTGATGTCGAGCAATGGCCCCTTTGTTAAAGTAGCCACTGCGCATCAGCTCCAAAACCATCGGTTCGGCCATTTCTTCAGCGTTAAGGTTTGGCAAAATGCTAATGCCGTACAATTCGGAAACTAAGCGGCGCTTCAAAATTCTTTCGATGGCGCCGCGACGTAACAAATTTTCTTCTTTCCAGTCAATGACTTTGCGAAAACGTTCGTAGGCGCGAGCTATTGAGGAGGCGAGCTCGTCAACTTCTAGAGGAGAAGCAACTGGTCGATGTTGGTATTCCCAATCCAGTTGGTATTGGCCGATATACTCCATGGTTACATCAGCTAAATCCAGATTTTTGCTTTTTACATCAAGGTTTTTTTCAGAGTTCACTTCGTCTGACATAAAGAATTCCCCTTCTTTGAGGGCCAGCTCATTATAGCAAACTCAGAGAGTTTGGATATAATCAATGCCATGATAGATCCTTATTCGAGCGTTTGGGTGTCGCACACCTCTCTGAGTGACTTTTTGGAATGTCCTCGAGCGTATTACCTCAAAAATGTTTACAAAGATCCGAAAACCCGACATAAAATTCAACTGATGTCGCCACCTTTGGCTCTAGGGCAAGCGGTACATGCCGTTTTGGAATCTTTATCTGTTTTACCAACAACTGAACGATTTAAAGAGTCGCTGATCGCAAAGTATGAGCGAGAATGGCAAAAAGTTACTGGGAAAAAAGGCGGTTTTTTTGATGAAGAGACCGAAAATCGTTACAAAGAACGAGGCCGAGAGATGTTACAAAAAGTGATGGATCATCCGGGCCCCCTCACAGGGTTGGCGGTGAAAATTAAAGAAGACTTGCCCCATTACACGCTTTCCGAGGAAGATGGGATTATTCTTTGCGGTAAGGTGGATTGGTTAGAGTATTTACCTGATCTGGATGCGGTTCATATTATTGATTTCAAGACCAGTAAAACTGAAGAGAATCCGCATTCCTTACAACTTCCGATTTACCATTTGCTTGTTCACAACTGTCAGCACCGCCAGGTAGCAAAAGCGAGTTACTGGTATTTGGGTCTGAGTGAAGATCTCACGCCCAAAGACTTACCTGATTTGCAAACGGCTCACGAGGAAGTTCTTCAGATTGCCAAACAAGTCAAATTGGCTCGAAAATTAGAACGCTTCCGTTGTCCACACGGAGATGCAGGCTGTCGAGCCTGTCGACCGATGGAGCGAATTTTGCGGGGTGAAGCAGAATTTGTTGGTGAAAACAGTTATCATCAGGATATTTATGTTTTAGCCCAACGCAAAGACGAGAAGACTTTGGAAGAGAGTAGCGAAATTCTCTAATTTATTTTTTTGGATCAAGGACCAAATCTCGGAAACGACCGTCTGCTAAGAGTAGAGCAATTACCGAATATACCGCAATATCTTGCCAACTATCTCTGCTGCTTTCATTTACCGCCGCGTCGCCTTTCATCGCCAAGTTTTGCAGCCGACGGAGTTTGTCATTGACGCGAAAAATAATTCCAAGCTCACCGTTGTCCAAAATATTTTCTTTTCCGTAATCCTTGTGTTTTTTGATAAAAATTTCTAAAAGCTTTTGTAATTCTTCATAAAATGCTTGATCTAAATAGGGGCTCGTGTTCTTCATAATTGCCTTTCGCAATTTTTTTCTTATGAAACTAATATACGGCAACTCGGTCGACTCTACTAATGGAAGCTAAAGAATAGTGGTCGCTAAAGTTTTTGTAATTTCCATGGTCAATAACTGGATCATGCATAATGTATTGGCCATCTTTTTTCTCTAGGATAACAATAAAGTGGGTACCGGCGGAATTCGCGGCACGGAGTCGGACAATCACGGGTTTTCCATTGGCAAGCTCCGAATCAAGACATGAACTTGAAGAACAAACTGGGTTGCGACTGACTGTGACCCCGTTTACGTTGATGGTGTAGCTTAAGTCACCGCCGGCAAAGGCCGAGCTACTGGCAATTTGGGCGGGAGTAAGACTTTTTCCGTAATGTGTACTAATCATGGCAACTGAAGTAACTAAGCAACCAGAAGAAGCAATGGTATAACTAGAATTTCCAAGATGCATCAATCCCCATTGTGAATCACGCTGTGAATAGTAGCAGCCCCAGCCATCGCAGCGAGTTTGATCCGACAACAACGAAGTGCCAACACTACTCGCAAAACTGCTAAATGAGGCCAATTGGGCATTTAATTGGGCAAGCTTTTGTTGGTAGACTGCTTCACTATTTTTCGTTTCAGCGAGCAGCTGATCTTTGGCTTTTTTCTGACTATCTAATTCGGCCTTTTGGCTTTGGAGTTCTTTTTGTTTGCTTTCAAGCTCAGTCTGTTTTTCTTCTTTGAGGGTTTTTTGTTGGTCATAATCAAGACGTTGGGTTTCTGTTTTTTTGAGCAAATCGAGAGTTTGATTTTGCGCCTCAGTCAAATAACGCTCCTTACTAATGTAGTCATTAAAAGAATCGCTTTGAAAAAGGTCTGCTCGATAGCTGCTCCGACTCTGTTTGTAATTTTCAACAATGCGGTTAATCAAAACTCCGCTAAAGTGATCAAGCGACGAAGCAAGCCCCTCAATCCGTTGGCCGAGGTCATTGATGTCTTCTTCAAGTTGGTTAATTTGGGCAGTGGTTTGTTGAATCTTGAGACTTTGGACTTTAATCTGCCCATCAAGAATACTAATGGCAGATTTCAAAGTGCCCGCTTGACTCTGGGCTTCCTTAACATTATTTTCCCAACAGGTTCTTTCTTGAGTGAGACAGCTTGTGTACTCTGTTTCATTGTCCTTTTTACTTTCGCATTGGTAGGCAGCTGTGCAATCTTGCGCCGCCAAAAGATGGCTAGGGAAGCCAAGCAGAAGTAACAGCAGGCTGAACAAGAAAAGAAACTTTTTCATGGTTATTTACGCAACATTCGTTTGACTGCCACGGTACTGGCTAAGACTCCCAGCAAACTGGCCCCCAATACACCCGCGCCAAATTGGTAGGCAAAGAATTGCCAAGGTAAAGGAAAACCAATAATTCCCTGCAAGAAATCTTTGAGCCAAGGAGTAATGTAGAGCACTAATGCAGTGTAAAACAAAAACGCAACCGTACTCGCAAAAATACTGGTAATCACGGCTTCCCAAATATACGGACTGCTAATATAGCCGTTGTTGGCTCCAACAAATTTCATAATTTTAATCTGAGCGCGCTTGCTGGAAATTTTCATACTAATAGTCACCATTATCATCAGAAAAGAAGTGCCAAGAAGCACCGCCAAAATGAAGCCCCCGATATAGCGAAGGGCATTTGTCCAGCGGATGAGGTTACTAACAACATCTTCCTGCAAAGTTACTTCATCAACATTACTGTCAGCCGCCAATTCACTTTTCACCGTCTCTAGGTCAGTCACATTGTAGGTAGAGACCTCAACACTTGCTGGCAAAATTTCTTCCGTCACCAATTCCAAAAGAGCAGGATCGTCTTGATTCTCTTGTTGGTAAATTGCCAAGGCATCCTTCTTGCTAACTACTTTTACATCCTTCACATAACTTTCCCGTTGAATTTTGCTCGCCAAAGACTCTGCAGCGGCATCAGGAGCATCGAGTTTCATAAAAGCGATCACCTGCGGCTGAGCTTCAAAGTAGGAAAGTGTTTGAATACTGCCAATACTCAGAAAAGAGAAACAGTAGGCGACAAAGAAAGTAATCATCAAAACAAAAATCGTCAGCAAGCTTTGGAAGGGTGAGCGGCGAATCGCCACCATGGCGGTACTAAGAGCTTTCATAGCAATTCTTCCTTTGGATCTTCTTGATCTTTTTGGTCTTCTGTCTCTTCGGATTTTTGAGAGTTCGGCTGAGAGATGGCAGCTTCCTTTTTATTTTTACCAAAATGGAAAGGAAGCTGCCAAGTTTTCTTCTTGCTTGTTTCCTTAGAAACTTCATTTTCAGCTGGAGACTTCTTTTCTGATCCTTCAGCAACTTCTGCTTCGGCTTCTTTCTGAATCTTTGGATCTGCTTTCTCATCTGTCAGCGAAAGCTTTTTTTTCTTTGTTTTGCTTGAATTTTCAGCTTTTTCTTCGACAGGTCTTGAGACCGATTCTTCGGCGCGACCTTCTGGTCCAATTTTCTTAAGATGAATGATTTTGCTTTTTCCTAAGGCTTCAATGACCGCTTCATTATGTGTCGCCAAGAGAAGAGTCGTTCCTAATTCATTGATTTTTTTGAGCAATCGCGTGATACGCAGTGCCGTTTCACTATCCAAATTTCCCGTTGGTTCATCAGCAAAAATCACCCGTGGTCCTGTTGCCAAAGCTCGCGCAATACTAATTCGTTGGGCTTCACCGCCAGAAAGCTGCGACGGGAAATGGTGCGCCTTGTCAGTCAATTCCACTAATTTGAGTAAATCTGTTACTCGAGATTCAATTTCTGCTTGATTTTGGCCAGCGACATAGAGTGGCAGCGCAATATTTTCCCAGACATTCATGTCACTAATCAACTTATAGTCTTGAAAAACGACCCCAATTTTCTGACGTAAACCAGGAATTTGTGAGTTCTTGAGATTTCCTAGAGATTGTTCATCAAAAACAATTTCACCACTGTCAGGTAAATATTCCCGAATCAGAAGCTTCATCAGGGTAGTTTTTCCTGCACCAGAGGGACCAGTAATGGTGATAAGATCACCATCTTTTACTTCTAGACTAAAATCAACAATGCCGGTTGGGCTGTTGCCAAAGGTTTTGGTGACTGAGGAAAAAACGATCATAAACCTCTACCATTAAAGCATTAAATCCCTAGGCAAAGCAAGCCGAATTTCTTGAGAAATTGTGCAAAAAACCAAGCAGAAAACTAGAGTAAAACTGAGCAAAATCAACTCAAAGCGAGAGGAGTTTTTATTCTAAACTCTGGGCGGGAGATTCTCCTTGTGTGTTGACCACTTCAACTCGGCCAACATCCATAAACCAACCAGATTTTTGGGCGCTGTTGGTTTCTCCCCAGATTTTAATATTCATACCGACAAATTGATCAAGATCAACGACGGAAGAAGTTAAAGCAACTGTCTGGCTAGCGCCACCTTCTCGGAGTAAAGTGTGAGAACCTTCGCCATCGACGCCACCTTTTTGCAAGTAGCCTTCGGCGGTTTGTGCGAAAGTACTGGTGTCATTCACGCCAAACACATCACCATTCTTAATTTTTGTCGCATCAGTGGCGACTACGGCTGTGGTGTCGCTGACATATTTTTGTTTACGCAGTTTATTTGCGCCAAAGCCAGTAAGTACGCCTGCCGCTACAGCGACGAGAGCAAAAGTAATAAAGAGAGTTTTGGTTTTTTTATTCATAGCTGTTTTGCTTGAGGTATTTGGCGTCACGTTTCCAGCCGATTCCTGATGCAACAGTCTTTGATTTTGCACCATATTCATAATTTCGTCAACTTCGTTCTTTGGTTGGTTGGGAGCGTTTAAGTCAAGTTTTTGCATGAAATCCATTTTAAACTACTTATTTGAGAAAAAACAGAGCGTTTTACTTCTGTTGATCACGTTTGATGTAAGCCATGATGAAAGGGTCAAGATCACCATCAAGAACATCGGCCGTTTGGCTGCTTTCAAAACCAGTTCTTGTGTCTTTGACCAATTGGTATGGGTGCAGTACATAATTGCGGATCTGCGTGCCCCAACTTGCGTTGTGGTGTTCGCCTTTGCTTGCCGCGAGTTCAGTTTCATACTTCTCTTCTTCAATTTTGGCTAATTTGGCCTTGAGAATCTTCAAAGCTTGCTCCCGATTCTGAATCTGGCTTCGTTCTTGGCGACATTTCACGACAATTCCCGTGGGAATATGTGTCAACTCAACAGCAGAACTGACTTTATTGACGTACTGTCCACCCGCGCCGCCTGCCCGAGTAAAATTCCAAATAAGATCACTATCTTTAATGTCCATTTCCTTGCCATGACGAATCATCGGTAGCACTTCCACCAAGGCAAAGGATGTTTGACGAAGATTGTCTGCGTTGAAGGGACTCAGGCGCACTAATCGGTGAGTGCCTTGTTCGCCTTTCAAATAGCCATAGGCATACGCTGCCTCAATTTCGAAACTGACTTCTTTCAAACCAGCTTCTTCGCCGCGAATCTCGTTGGTCAAGCGATATTTCCAGCCTTTTCTTTCAAAATAACGCTGATACATCCGCTTTAACATGTCAGACCAATCCATCGCTTCCGTGCCACCTTGGCCAGGATGAATGGAAAGCATAGCCGCTTCTTGGTCGTATTTTCCCTGAAAGTATTGTTCAATTTCGGCATCTTTGTAGAGTTTTTGCAACTCTTCAGCAAGCCGGTCGCTTTCCTCAGGAAGTTGCAATTCCACTGCCATTTGTAAATCTTGCAATTTTTGTTCAATTTGTGCCAGAGCTTTGATTTGGCCTTGAATCTCTGCCAAATCTTGGATTTGCTCTTGGGCATCGCTTTGTTGCCAAAAATTCTCTTGGAGTGTTTTTTGTTCTAAGAGCGCTGCTTGTTGGCGTTTCTCGGCTAAGCCCGCATCTTTAATTAGTTTGCTGCTGTTAGCCATGAGAGACTCGAGATCTTTGCTTTCGAAATGCATATTCGTATTCTACTCGATATTTTCTTGCTGTGCGGCCTCAGTTTCTGGTTGAACGGAAAAATCAAAACGGCGATTTTGGTCAAGATTTTGGCTTTGTTGAACAGAGCTCTGGCCTTTTTGGTACGAAAAATCAATCTGGTAGGCCGGCACACCGCTCTGTTTTTGGAAGAAAAAGACTGGACTCTGATACAGTGCAGGACTTTCCTGAAGCGTAATTGTTACATCGAGATCTTGTTCCGCCCAGACCGTCAGCAAAAATGCAACTTCCAACAGCTTTTTCCCTTGGGAAGTTTGGAAAATCCTCGTTTGAAAAGGGACCTTTGAATGATCTGCCAAAGTAATGCTTTCCACCTTGCTTTCTAGAGGAAGGTAGAGTCGCTGATAGTCCACATAGTGATTATGAGTAGCAGTCAGCAAGTAGGGATTTTCATTGGGTGTTTCCTTGTTGGGATTTTGGTTGCTCAAATGCAGCCGCAGTTGCGTTTCTCGGCCATCGCTTTGCAGGAAAAGTTGGCGGTCAATGCCTCGATTGACCTTATTAATCCCCACATTGCTTTCTGTGAAAAAATAAAAGTGCTCATTATCTGGGGAAAGCATCTGTCCCGCCCAACCCTGTTGTTCAAAAAAAGCTTGGAGTTTTTGATCCTGAGCATACAACTGCAACTCATGCTGGCTGAGGGCAGTCAGGAGCAGTTTCAGCCAAGCAAACGGTTGCTGGGCAATAGCTCGTGCAGCTTGCAGTTTAATAGCTTGAAAGCTCTGGTTAAGAAAGCTCGCTTTTTCTTGACTGCCTGGGAAAAATTCAGTGCGATCCGCTCGAGCCAGTTGCGCAAAGTTTTCTGCAGTTAACAAGTTGTGATTTTCGTCAGTATTTTGCAAATCAATGGGGCCTAAAAGGTCCAAAACCCTCTCAAGAAGAGAAAGATTAACGGCAACAACTCCTTGATACTGAAGAGGCCGCGCACTTTTGGCCTCGACCTGAGAAAACTGATCAAGAATAAGGGCCGCACTCTGCGGAAAATCAGGGTTCCAGTTGCTATCCTGCAGAGCCAGGCGGCCGTCGGCACTCAAATATTCGGCCGCGCCTGGCTCTGCCAAAGGCATTTCGCTCACTTGACCAGCCGCATCATAAATGTCGCGGATAGCAAAAGGTTGCAGACGACCATCAACATAATGCAATGTTGCATAAGAGCCCATAAAGCCACCCGTGGCACGGAGCTCGTCGCTATTTTGAAAAATGACTAAATAGTGTTGTTCCCTGCTTAAGAAATTTTCTGCAAGTTCTAAACCCTCAATACCCCGATCAAGAGCAAAAGAAATTTTTTCTGGCTGAATCCGCTTCTTTTTGAGAAGTTCTTGGGCCAGTTTTGCTTGTGGCCAATGCGCTTGTATTTTTTGGAGAGAAACTCGCATTTTTTCAAGAGAACTGAGAATTTTTTGTTGACTTTCGCCTGCTTGAGTAGCGTCTTCGGCATCTTCGGGGTTGAGATTCTGTCGGATAAAGTCGAGCAGTTCTGTTTGCAAATTTGGCAATTCAGCAAGAATATGAAGAGATTCTTGCCAAAGAAAAAGCGAATCCGATTGTTGAAAAGTCAGCCAAGATTCGCCTTTAATTGCCCAAAGTGCGTAGCGGGCTTGGCGACCCGCTTTGGCAAATTGACCAGCAGAAAAATTTTGCAAACTTCGACCGGTCCAAAAAGCAGCCCAGAGGAAAAGGAGTATCAGCACTGTGAAAAAAAAGAGGAGAAGTTTGCCGAAAAAAGCAGAGTTAAAAAAGGAAAAATTTTTGGGTTGAGAAAATTTCATACTTGTTTTCAGTGTAAGTGTTGGCGATTCTGCAGCGCTTTTTGG
>CAZWOQ010000015.1:0-9988 GCA_964635585.1 uncultured Pseudomonadales bacterium
ATACATTCTGTAATGGAGTTCAATTTTTTCTTGATTGAACTGTAGTAAATCACGCATCCGCAAAGGGTGACGTAAAAGCACATCTGCATAGGCTGGTGAAATTCCCCGACCCGTCGCTCCTTTTCCACCAGATTGCCATTGTTTTAAGACATTTTCGTAAGCACGATGTGTATCAAGTGATAAAAAGGCCATCTCATCAATTAAAATTTTGGCTCGCTGCTTTTCTGTAGCTAATTGCTCAACATTTTGGAGTTCGGCGATCAAGTCACCTGGATGAATAACCATTTCTTTGCCGAGAACTACAGTGGCCTTCTTTACAAAAATTGCGGAGGGGAGCTGGTGAAAAGCGACACTGGTAGTCCCAAATTTGACCGTGTGGCCAGCATTTGCACCGCCATTGTCACGGTAGACCGCAACGGGTCCAGTTTTCGCCAATTTGTCGACTACCATGTCGACAATTCGACCCTTGCCTTCGTCTCCGAAAACACCGCCACAAAATGCATAGGTTTTTGCTCTCATGCTCTTTTTCCTTTGATATATTGATAAATTTCTTGATACCCTTGTAAGCAAAGTTCTTTCGCCAAACCAGTATAGTGATCGGGAGTTAAAGCGACTAAAGATTTTTTAATTTTCGCTGGCATGTTTTTTTTTGCTAAAAATTTTTTTAAATCGCTTAGTGAAATATTTTTTCCTTGGGTGAGTTGGCGAAGTTCTTCGTAGCCGTTGTCTAAGTGCACACTGCGTAAAACGATTTGGTAGGCTTCAGCCAATGTTTCAGGGTGATCGGCACAAATTTTTTTAAGAAGCATTGTATTTGGGGAAATTTTTTCTAGACCTTTTTCAAGTGATTGGTAACCAAGACAAGCGTGGCCAAAAGCCACACCAAAGTTTCTCTTCACTGTACTATCCGAAAGGTCTCGCTGTAAGCGAGAAATACTCAATTTTTCAACAAAATGGTTGAGCAACGCATTGGCCAGACCGAGGTTTCCTTCACTATTCTCAAAATCAATTGGGTTAATTTTTTGAGGCATGGTCGAAGAGCCAACTTGATCCTTTTCGGCTTTCTGCAGCAACCAATCGTCGCTAATGTAACGCCAAAAATCTTGGTTGAGGTTGATGAGAATACGGTTAATTTGGCTAACAATTTGGAAAATTTCTGCAGCATTATCAGCAGGAAGAATTTGTGTCGTATAAAGTTGCGCTTCAAAACCAAGCTTCTCAACGAATTGTTTACTCAGTTGCAACCAATCTTTTTGCGGAAAAGCCAATTGATGAGCATTAAAATTTCCGACGGCACCAGTCATTTTTGCTTGAATGGG
Source organism: uncultured Pseudomonadales bacterium (assembly GCA_964635585.1). Lineage (GTDB taxonomy): Bacteria > Patescibacteriota > Microgenomatia > UBA1400 > PJMF01 > UBA1364. Next base: position 1,320 of record CAZWOQ010000015.1, read on the forward strand.
GAGTGACTCAAGCTGCTGAATTTTTGGCAGTAAGCGCATTGCAAAATTCATTATTTCTTTGCCAAAAGTACTGGGAACCGCAATCTGTCCATGAGTTCGAGCTAAGATGGGCAGCTCAGCCGTTTTTTTAGCAAATTCACCTAAATGCATGAGCAGTCTTTTTAGACGAGGGAGAAGTTCTTCATGAAGGCTATCTTTTAATAAAATCGCATACGCGAGAGAATTGACATCTTCGCTGGTTAGGGCGAGGTGAAGATATTCTTTCCCAGGAAACTGCCAAAGATCAAATTTCTCTCGTAAAAAAAGTTCGACGGCTTTCACATCGTGGTGAACTTTTACTTCGTAGTCTTTGATGGTTTCAGCATCCTTTTCGGAGAAATTTTTGCAGAAATCTCGCAGCTTTTTGCTCTGCTTTGGGCTGAGTGAAATGGCAATTCCCTCTTTTCCAAGAAAAAGAAAATACTCGACTTCTACCAACAGGCGGGCATGAATAAGCGCAAATTCGGAAAAAAAATATTGGGTGTGGGGAAATTGTTTGGCGTAGCGTCCATCGAGTGGAGAAATCGCCTGGAGTGGAGAAGAACGAAAAGCTTCAGCCATGATCACTTCTTAACGTTTTTAGTATACCCCAGATTAGGAAAAAGAAAAGAAGAGAGAAGATTGCTTGCTTTATTTTAGAAGTTTTCCCGTGTTGGAACTTGAATGATTTCGGTTTTGCTATCATTCACCCAAATGTATTGTTGGTTTGTTAAGGGCAGGATGATATTGCCTTCACAATACATATTTGCAAACCCTCGTGAGTATCCTTCGCGAAAAGCAGCACTTCCCCAGTGAGGCAGCAGAGCAAAGTCAACTATTCCTAAACCATCTGATTCTAAGTTTGGGGCTTTGGTCCGGTCATCAATAGTAGAAACAAGGTCAATTCTTTTTCCAAGAATCATTGATCCAGCACTGGAACCAATATAGATTACACCATCTGCAATTTTATTCTTAATAATTTCCGCACAAGCAGTTTTTATTACTTGGTCCAATAAGTAGAAGGTATTTCCGCCTGCAAAATACATGACTTGTGTATCTTTTAAGCGTTCTTCAATTGTTTCTTTTGTCATGCCCTTAATCGAGAATTCATCAATCAAAAAACCCAATTCAATGAGTTTTTCTTTTTCCGCTTTTAGCCACCAATGATCACCTTCTTCAACTTCTGAAGCAGTAATAATGAAAGCAAGCTGCATTCCTTTTGGATCCTGAGGAAATTTCCGCACAATGTCATCCATCACGGCTTCGCCACTTGAGGTAAGAAAAATTTGTTTCATAGGTTAATTTCTATTAATCTCCAAAGTAAGTTGTGATTGATAAATACGTCTCATATTTTACAACACATGCCGCCGTTTTTTCATTTTTTCCGATATAATTACCTCTATGTGGTTTTTTTACGCCTTATTAAGTGTTTTTTTTATGGCTCTCGTTAATTATACTGACGAATATTTAACTGGGAGCAATCAAATTCCAGCAACAGCTAATATTCATAAAAGGATTGGTGGAGTATTGTTGGTTTCAACACTAATGAGCTTTTTTGGGGCTTTGGTGATTAGTTTTCTTGCTGATGTCTGGATTATTCCAAAAGAAGCACTTATTCTAGCGACGATCTCTGCAATACCAATGGTTGTCATGTATGCTTCATATTTTTATTTACTAAATAACTATCCAGTTCATCAAGTTGAACCACTTTTTCAACTGAGCTCGATTTGGTTATTATTATTTGAGGTAGTATTAGGAAATCACATTCCGATTTTTGCATTAATTGGAATTTTCTTTTTAATAATAGGTGCATACTTACTTGATTCCGGGACTTTAAAGTTACAAATTCCCACTAAATTATTACTTATTATGTTGCCAGCTACTACGATGTGGTCGCTCTCACTTCTTCTTGTGAGACAAGCAGCAACAATGGTTTCTCCTTCCGTAATTACTTTTTGGCAGTATATAGGGATAGGAAGCATTGGGATTTTATTATTCTTATTTGTCAAGAAATACCGTGAAGGTTTTCTTTTTAGGATCAGACATCAAGGTAGGACCTTTTTAGGAATGAGTTTTGTTAATGAAACTTTTGCTGAGACATCATATCTCTTGGGGAATTTTGCTGTGGCAGCCGCACCTGTAGCGACTTTTGTAACCGCCATGACGGGTGTACAACATATTTTTTTGTTGCTATTATTCTTTTTATTTCCTCTGAGTAAGCGAAGTAAGATAACAAAATCTCAGCTATTTGCAATTTTACTCATTGGAGTTGGAGTCTTTTTTGTGGAGTTTCTTAAGTGAAACTTATTTTGAACTACAGCGGTGGCTCGGGGGCCATCCGCCAGGATTTCGCTACGCTCAATCTTGGCGGAGGGACAGGGATTCGAACCCTGGAGAAGCTTTCGCCCCTGGCGGTTTAGTAAACCGCTGCACTCGGCCACTATGCGATCCCTCCTGTAGCAAGGCCTCTATTGTAGCAAATTTTGCTGTTTTGAGTAGCACTGTCCTTGAAGTGATTGGAGGTAGCGCAGACAAAGTTGCAATTTTTCTTGGTGTCGCAGTTGTTTCAAATGATACTCTCGACGAAGCGCAGTGGAACGGTCAAGGCAAGTCTCTTGGTAAACGATCGCCAGCGGCAAATGTTGTTTGGTGTATTTAGCGCCTTTTTTTTGACGATGAGCCAAGAAGCGCTTGCTCACATCTGGACTGATACCCGTATAGAGGCTGCCTTTCTCACAATACAAAATATACACGGACCAAGTTTTCTCTTCCATTTGCTAAAAACTTCTTTTAGAGGCCCCAAAGCATGCGTAAAAATTCGCCAAAATAGTAGGGCCAGATAACAATCGCCAGCACCCCTTTCCAGAAACTGAGTTTGAGAAAGCCAACCATGAAAAGCCAGGCTGCAAACCAGATTCCTCCAGAGAGCGTATGTTGCTCAATTTTTATTTTTTGCATACTCCCAGTCTAGCATGAGAGAAAATATCTTGTAAATTGGCTTTCTGCATCAGCGCTTTTCCCAACTTGCAGTTCCTTGAGAAATCCTGTAGAAATATAGATGTAAGCAAATATAAATTATGACTCATATTTTTTAATTTTTCCTCAACCATGTTGGAGTTTCGCCACGTCTTCCAGCTTCTTAGCAGATGCTTGATAGTCATAGTATTATTTGCTTTTGTTCAATTATTTTCATTTTCAACGGTTTATGCGGCAACGCTTTCAAATGAATGGTACATGGCTGGTGCCAACCCCCAACGGACTTCTTGGGTAACCAGTGATTCCACGGCCTCGGTAATTGATTGGTATCGTCCAATCGAGGCCTATATTGGCCAGGAAACACAACTGATAACCGCGAACAAAAAAGTCTACGTAGCTACCACCAAAGGTTTAGTAGTTCTTGATGCAGAGACCGGCGCTTTGCGCTGGCGTTTTGATACTGAAATGCCGATCAGCACGCCTACGGTGATCAGTGATCGAGTGTATTTTGCTGACTTTGGTCACAAACTCTATGCGTTACTTGACCAAGGGAACAGTTACCAACTCCTTTGGACTTTTGCTGGCGCAGAGTTTGGTTATAGCGGCAATCCAGTGGTGCTTAATGGTCGAGTGAGCATTGGCAATCGGGATGGGCGAGTCTATACCGTTGATGCAGATGATGGTACTTTGCTTTGGCAATATCCGCTGGCGAATCAAGATCCGCTGGGGCCGATTCCAACCAGTTTGGCTTATTCAGAAACAAGCGGGGATTTTTATTTTGCCTCACAAAATATGTATGCCTACGCGGTTGATGCAGTGACAGGGCAATTAACTTGGCAATCACCGGAAAAATTGCCGGGTGAACGCTACCAATCGTGGTGGCCAGTTGTTTGGCAAGATAAAGTAGTTTTTTCGTCAACTTTTGCCTACAAAAAGGGAACTCGGCCGGGCACCGCGACTTTGGGCAGTGGTTTGGACGCCAATAACATGCAGAGTTTAGACCTTTTTCAAGGAACTTTAACGACTTCCGCATACACGGGTGCTTTATCGGTTGCGACGGGAAGTGAAGGATGGGCGGCGGGAACTCGTCTCCTAGATAGTCAGACAGCTTACAATGCTGCTTATCGATCTTTAGCGCAATATGCCAGTGATTTCTCTGATCGTAGAAGTGTGGCCGTTTTGGATCAAGCAGATGGAAGTGAAAATGTTTTGGCCCCTTTCATGTTTGAGAACACACATTCGGGGACACGATATCCTCCGATTATTAGTCCCGATGACTCAACAGCATATATTCAGAATTGGTTTAATCGGACGCAAACAAACATTGGTCGAAAATTAGTGATGGGTTGGAAGTTGGGCAACCGTTACCTAAGTTATATCAATAATACTGACAAAGCTTGGGATGAACCGGGGGCAATTTCGGGCATGGGGACGGATAAAATTTTGTATAACCTCTGTTGTGATCGAGAGGCGCAAATTCTTGGTTCAACAATTTTTTGGAATTATCCTGCAACACTTGATGGGATTTTACCCTATTCAAGCAGTGACCCAGCTGAGTATGACCAAATGTGGCGTTTTTATTCAGACGAGGGAGATTTAGAGCGTTTGAAAGGTTACTACGTAGGAACTTTGGATTCGATTAATGGTGTCTATCACAACCATGGTTTGCAAAACCCGCTTGTTCCCTATGTTTTCACTAATGATCAAAGCCAGATTGTTTCGCGAATTTTTACCCATCGCAGCAATACGATTATTGCTTTGGGGACGACGGGTTTGAAGCTAAAACTTGATCCTGTTTTAATTGACACACCCGACAGCAATGGCCAAGCGCTGAGTCAAGCAGAATTATCAGCCGCTTTGGAAAAAGAGCTCGATAAAATGTTGGACTTGTATGAAGCAAATGCAACGGCGGGTTTTCTTAAACCCGGGTATTACAACCACGGTGACACGGGTATGCCGACAACCGCGGGAATTGTTTTCCCTGACCACTATTTTGAAAATCCTGGCGATACCCTTTTAGTGCTCACGCAAGTGTATCCTTTGGTCTCTTCGCCGACCCAAACGCGACTTTTAGCGTATATGAATGCTTTTTATCAAAAATATTTTGTAGATAGCAAAGTTCGGCGAATTGGTTGGAGTACTGGCGTCGCTCGCGAGGATATTGATTATCCAGCAGAGTTATTGGCGGACATGGCAAATTTGCCTGATGTCACAACCGGTTCTTATCCTCAACGAAATTTCTATGCTCTGTGGAAGTACGCGGAGATTTTAGGAACACAGCAAGCAGCTCTCGATATTTATAACAACATGAGCTCTCTTTTAGTGTATCCAAATGGCTTGACTGCTGCGGATGCAATCGAGCGAGCACCATTTTTGTACAATGACTATATTGCTGGATATTACGGGTTTTTGCAGCTCCAAGAACAGGCATATGCTGGGAGTTATAGTGCTGGCGTGTTGACGCTTCGGAATAATGTTTCTGCAGAATTAAGTACTTTAGAAAATTACCGAGTGACCTACTTTAACAAAGATCATAATTACTATGGTAGCCAAGATAACCCAACAGGAATAACCATTAATTCTTATATTCGTCGCTATAACCTTGCACGAAATTTTTTGTATTTGGTACCCGAGCTGGGAAATTACATGGCTGATAATATTTATAATCAAGTTTCGGAGGCGGTTCATGAATATGAATATTTGGGGCCCTACTGGTTTGTTGAAGCGAATCCAAACAGTTTCCAAGAATCGGTCCAGCAGCATCTCTATGATGTGACGGCGCTGATGTCAGCCAAGGCGCTTATTTTGCATCAATCTCAGGAAGAATTAGCAAAGTATATTGATGCACCAGCCTTCCAACGCGGTGATCTTTTTTATATCCGAAATCTGGCTTTCGCGCTCGCTGCCCCTGCGGCAGCTTCACCAACGCCCACTCCAGTTTGGTCAGCGCCAACCCTCACTGAGATTACGCCAAATGCAGAAACGAATGATCAATCGGTTGTGCCACTTACTGTTAGCGGAACGAATTTTCAAAGTGGTCTTACGATTCGTTTGGTCAATGGCTCGCAAACAATTAATGCTACGGGAGTGGGAATTGTTAGTAGCAGTTCAGCAACGGCCACCCTCAATTTAGTCGGGGCCGCCACCGGAAGTTATGATGTCATTTTGACAAATAGTGATATGCAAAGTGCAACTCTGGCGGGAGCCTTTTTGGTTAACGCTGCAAGCGTAAGTCCAACTCCAACACCGACAGCAACCGCAACTCCCACTGCAACGGCAACGCCCACCCCGACCACAACAATCGGTCCGACACCAACGGATACTCCTACGCCGACTCCGACAGTAAGCCCAGGAAGCTTACAAATTCAATCACTCACAGACAATCGCAGTAGTTATCCAAATAGTGAAATTCCTCGTTACGAGAAACTCGAGCTGAGTTTCCAAATTGCCAATTCAGTGGCCAGCAATTTTCAGCTGCCTTTCGACGCTTCTGCGCCACAAGGAATTGATGGAAATCAAGGAATTACTGTCAATGCTCTTTTTACTGATCCGGACAACCAAGTTACAACACAACCAGCTTTTTATTACCAAGATTTCCAATACCATGTCTACAATAACCAAGATTGGCTTTATCCTTTAGCCAGTTATGCTTGGAAAGTTCGCTTTTCACCCGATAAAATTGGACAATGGCAGTATGTCCTTGAAGTAACAGATGCAAGTGGAACAACCACGTCTTCTCCTCAGAGTTTCACGGTAGTGGCTTCTGACAAAAAGGGTTTCATCCAAGTAAGCGACAATGATCCGCGATATTTTAGTTATGCTGATGGCAGCTACTTCCCCGGTTTAGGATATAACCTTAACTTCTCGGCCGTTGATTGGGTGAACCCTCTCCAAAGTAACCAAACAGAGTTTGCTGCACTTTCCAGTAACCACATCCAACTGATTCGGATGTGGCTGTCACAGTGGGGAATTTTTAGTTCCTCCTGGAATCCATGGATGTACATCAATGACAGTAGCGCAGGTATTCCCAACCCTTACCTGACCTCATTTGAACCAAATACCGCCGCGGGGAGTGAACTTTCGATGGTAGTCAACCAAGTTTCCAACCCTTGTATGTTCTTAGGTTGGATCAAGGCAAGACCAACGGTCAAACAAAATACCAACTATAGAATTCGGATTCGCTATCGGACCCAGAATATTACTGGACCACGGGTAGCCGCGAATCCCTATGGTCTGGTTGTTAAAATTAGCAACAACTGGCTCTGGGGTTCGGAATCGCTTGCTTGTAATAATCCGAATCTAGCAGGAGCGACAGTAGTTGGCAATCACGTTTCTACCAATACTTATGGCGAAGCAGAAGAATGGCAAACATTTGAGGGCACTTGGAATTCTGGGGTAAATCACTTCTTACCCTATTTTTACATTGTGATGGATAACGTCAATACTGGTCGTGCTTTTATTGATTATGTGGATGGAAGAGGATTTGGGTTCAGGTAATTATGGTCCCAATATTATTGCCAAACCTTGGATGAGTCAGCATCTGTATTTTGAGCAACGGAATTCTTACGCCTTTGATCAGGTTTTGGATCTCGCAGAAAGCAATGATATTTATTTCAAAATGGTGCTTTTAGAAGTGAATGACTGGATTCAGGATCGCCTGCTTGCCGATGGAAGCTTTGATGATAACAATCCGTCACCAGACAATTTCTATGGCAATAATCGCGATATGACCAAGGTGCGTTGGTTGCAGCAAGCTTGGTGGCGTTATGTGCAAGCTCGTTGGGGATATTCGCCAAATATCCATTCGTATGAGCTTCTTAATGAGGGCGATCCGCAAAATGCTCGTCATTTTGCACTTGCGGATGAATTTGCTCAATACATGCACCAGTTTTCAGCAAATAAACATTTGGTGACTACTTCTACTTGGCATTCTTTTCCGGTGACGGCATTTTGGGGAAATGCGAGCTATCAAAATCTTGATTATGCCGATGTTCATGCCTATATTCCACGCACTGATACAAATTTTGCAGATGTGGCAGAGAATAGCATCAGCCTCAGTTTGACTGAAGCTCAAGCTTTGGCTGCTGCTGGAACCGTGAAACCAGTAATGCGTGGAGAAACGGGTCTTGTAGAAAGTGGTTCAAGTCCAGCAATTACTGATCTTGCTGCCGATTCAACGGGGACTTGGTTGCGACACTTTGTTTGGGCGGGTCTGAATCCAGGCGGCATGTTGGAATCCTATTGGTACGTGGCGGATCATATTGATGGTACGCTGACTGGTGATGACTTGCGTCCGATTTTCCGTAACTTTTATAATTTCATCAAAGATATCCCGCTAGCGAATGGCAATTACCAAGATATTGCAGCAAGTGTTTCCACGAGCGATTTGCGAGTTGTTGGTCAAAAAGACTTGGTCCGAGGTGCAGCACACGCTTGGGTGAGCAATAAACAGGAAACTTGGCAGTCAGTGATTGCTGGGCAGAGTATCACTCCACTAACTGATACCATTACCTTGAGTGGTTTTGCGCCAAATACAGCCTATCAACTCGAGTGGTGGGATACCAAAAGTGCTGACGGTACTGTTCTTAGTAGTACACAAATCACTAGTAATGGCAGTGGTGAAATAGTTTTGACAACAAGCAGTTTGCTGAGCGATACGGCATTTCGGCTCCTCA
>CAZWOQ010000016.1:0-9914 GCA_964635585.1 uncultured Pseudomonadales bacterium
AACATTAAATTGAGTTGGGGCATCATGAAATTGTCCAGCAAGGAGGGCAATAAAGACGCATGAAATAGCCACAAAACCAGGAAGCTGGCCATCAACTCCTTTCGCCCAATTGATAATATTCATATTCCACAGCAAGAAAAAAACAGCAAAAAGACTTGAAAGCACCCAAATACTATGATCTTGGCCAAAAAGAGAAAAGTGAATCTGGGGTTGGTCAAGATGGAGAACCCCTCCGCCAAAAGGATTGCTGACATAGGCGATCCCAATTCCTGAGCCAACGACGATCAATGCGGCGGCCAGACCAGTGAACATACGCAAATAGGGGCTCAGATCGAAAAGATCATCCAAGAATCCAACGAGGGTGAGAAGAAAAGCACCGAAGAAAATGGCAATAAGGTAGGAATCAATTTGCAAAATAAAAAGTGCTGGTAAGAGTGTGGCGAAAAAAATCACTAAACCACCGCCGCGCGGAACGGCTTTTTGGTGAGTGTTTTTGCGAAGTTGATGAGTTTCTGGGTCATCGAGCCAATGGTGGCGACGATACCAGGAAATAATAATTGGAGTGATAAGGTTTGCGACAAGAAAGCTGCTAAGAAATGACCACCACATAGATTTTATGAAACGATACTAATACAACGAATGAGAATGACGAAAATGAGGAGTTCTAGAGCTAAAGTGACGATCATAAACATACGCAGCAAGGTTTGGTTGCCATCTTTGGCGATGCGGAGAATACTGAGATGGATCACATGAATAAGTGTAGCAAGAATGGGTAACAAGAAAATGAATTCTTTATTCACCAGTTGCTGGTCATCTGGTTGTGAGTAGAATAACGGAATACTTGCTTGAAGATTTGGATAGAAGAGCCCACTCAGCAAAATACTCAGAAGATTGATTCCTACAGAAAGAACTCCAAGTGAGCGGATCTGCTTTGGGAGAAACAGCAAAAACGGTAAACTTTTTTTCTTCTTTTCGGTGTGGAATGTTAAATCTTCCATGCGGCTATTATACGGAGCTTTTCTATTAAAAACCAGCTTCGCTTGGTGTGCGCCAATATAAGCTCATATTTTCTAGTGAGCTATTCACTCGATAATATTCTTGTAGGTAACTCTCTAGCTGAGGAAAATGTGTGGTTTCGTTTTTCATCACGATAATAAGCTCGGGTTGTTCAGCGCTAATTTGGGCAAAGGTTCTTTCATAATCATTAAAATCTTTAATGTGAAAGGACACCGTAAAGCGCGATGTTGGCAGAGTTTTACTCTCGGCATACAGGGTTGGGTTGGTCCCCCAAATAAACATTTTTTCAATTTGCATACTGTGAATCAGCGTAGTGACTTCGTTATTTTCCTTAACGAGCGCGTCAAAACTTTGATCGTATTCTTCTTTGCTTATTTTCCCCGTAGCATAGTGGGCAAAGCGCTGATAATAAGAGAGGGTTGGATAGGGTTTGAATCCAAAAATAAGGAGAATTGCAGCAGAAGTAAAGATGAGTAGCGCTCCCATCGCAAAATTCCGACTGAAAAGCCAAACTTTTGGCCATTTTTTTTGTCGAAGACTTTGAAAAAATTGACGAGCTTCACTAGTAAGTTCGGTGAGTAGGAGTGCTAAGGGAGGAATACTTTGCAAGAAATAGTGTGGATAGGGTCGACTGGAGAGTAAAACAGAATAGAGGGTGGCAAAGAACCACAGACTAAAGAAGTGAAAGCGCCAAGGGCCCTTCTTTGCTGTCACAAAGAGCAAAATTACCCAGAGTAGCAAGACTAAGGTCTTTCCAGGCAGCGAAAAAAGAAAATTCAGGAGAGGACTCCCAAAATCTTGTTGCCATTCTTGGCTGTAACGAAGGTTATAAAGTAGGCCATAATCAAAATAATCGCCAAGAGCATTTTTGCTAGCGAAATACAAAATGGAAAGCAAAATTGGAAGAAGAAAGCCAAGCCCGAGCCAAAAAACTCGCCAAAAGATTCTCAAAAACTCTTGTCTCAGCTCTTTTTGCGTAGCTTTTTGCTGAAAGAGAAAGATGACAAATGACAATGCAAACAGAAAGAGAAAAGCAGCGAAATCAAGTAAAGCTGGTACTTTGGTGAGTGTGCCCAAAGCAAAGGCGCTGCCAGCAGCAAACAGCAAGCTCGCTTCTTTTTTGCTCGTTTTAGGGATTGGGTTTGGAGTGTTTTTTATAAACAACTGGCGAAAAAATTCTGTTTGTTGAAAAATCACTCCCGCCAACAAAATGAAACCCATGACAAAGAGTTCACCGTTTGGAATATTGCCTTCAAGCCAAGGCAAGCTGCTGAAAATTAGGAAGAGGAGCGAACTGAGAAAAGCCCATTTTTTGGCGACAAAGAATTTTTTCGCAAATTGATAAAACAAAATTGTGGTAGCAATCATCCAAAACATCAACAAAAAGCGAAAGGAAACTTGATCAGGGACCCGAGCGAGATAGTAAATGAGCGGAGTTTTGTGATCAATAATATCTCGGTATAACAATTCCCCTTTATTTAGTGCGTTGCCAATTGTCAAGTAAATGGCTTCATCACCATACCAGTAAGGCTCGAAAAAGTTGGGAATGCGCAAAAAAACGAGCAGGAGAAGTAACAGCAGGAGCGGTAACTCACAATCCAATTTACGATCAACTCGAACAAAAAGTGCTTTGAGGGTTTTTCCCAGCATAGCTGTATTCTAAATGACAAAAGAGAAGCCTCGCAAGCCTCACTTCTGCTTAAACTTTTTCGGTAACTTTATATTCCATATATTTCCCCAACATGAGGCGAGTGTGAGCATCAATTCCTGGTAATGCTGAGAAAAAGAAACCGACCACAGGAATCAAGATAAATTCGAGTGGTTGCATAATGTAGGACAAAATACCTTTTTCTTTTGGTCGTTTAGGACGGTTACTGGCATCGATAAGGAAAATTGCCAACATAGAAACCATCGACAAAGTGAGCAAGGTTGAGGTGACTTGTGGCAGGGTTTTCCCAATAATGGTTCGACTGAATTCTTCGTTCAGCAGTGGCGGAAGCATTGCTGAGACGGTAACCGCAAACCAGTTGACTGGCCATAAAAAGTGATCTTCAATCACTTTTAAGACGCGGACTGTTTTATCCAAAAATGGAACGCCATCGGTCAAAATATACTGGCGGATAATATAGGCGTCGTCGCTGACACCCCAGGCCCAGCGCTTGATTTGTTCGTATTGGTTTTTCATGGATTTCATGAATGTGGTTGATTCTGCAGCATCCGCATAAATTGGCAGAAAAATTGGTTCAACTTCGAAGTCACCTTTTTTCGCAAAATAGGATTTGAAGAAAAGACGATAGTCTTCCGGAATAACGTCAGTATCCCAATAGCCAATTTCATCTACATGGCGAAGGGTAGTCGAGTACGTCGAAAAGCTAATTAATCGATCGCGACGAGAGAGAACATAAATTTGCATCACTGATTGGCTGGCGGCCAAAACGCGTATCGGCGCAGGCACTCGCCAGATATTGTTGTAAAAATAGATGCCACCTTGCCAACAACGGTTATAGGGTTTTTCAGAATGTAAAAATGAGTAGCTTAGATAACTGAAGTAAAATGGGTGAAAATGGGCATCCGCATCTTCACTTGTAATGGTAATCATGGAAATATCGTAAGCTTCTTGATCAACTAAGAGCTTTTTGGCTTGTTTCGCACCCCAGCTGGTATTCGAAGATTTGCCTTTAATTTCTCCAGGAATATCAGGATGGAAGGTGGTCCACAAGTGGCCAAAAGTGTTAGCGAACTTCTTTTTTAATTCCTTTGCTTTTATTTTTGCATCTTCTCCCTCACGTTCTTCGAAAGAAAGCATGATGTGAAGATTTTTGAGTGGATAGGTCTGTGCGGAAAGTGCTCTGAGGGTATCTTCCAGCGTATTCATTGGTTCTTTGTAGGTTGGAATCACAATAATGTGATGAACTTTATTCCAAGTAGATGGAAAGTCCTTTTTCAGCATGGGCAATTGGTCGTATTTACTAAAAGCCCGAATTTTAAAATGCGAAAGCGTGGCATAAAAAGCCAAAGACAAAGAACGATAGAGCCAGTACACCGCAAAAATAATCACATAGTAGGCCACGAAAGTGGGAATGACAAAAGAGCCCCAAATGGGGAAAAGGATCAAAGACCAAGAAACGAAACCAGGTAAAATTTCCAAGGCGCGGCGGCTCCGTACGGGATGACGACGAAAATAACGTTTCAACATAATTTTCCTCCATTATTCCCAATTTTCTGGGAAATGCAAAGCCGCAATAGCATTTTTGCTGCTTTGTTCTGGATCAAACTGGAATTCTCTTTGTAAATATTCTGCCGTAAGTCGGATCATCCAAGGTTCACAGATTTCTCCGCGATGTCCTTCAGGTGCCAAAAAAGGCGCATCCGTTTCAAGCAAGATTTTTTCTGGGTGTTTTTTTTGAAGGAAAGTGAAAAGTTCACGAATTTCTTGGGCATTTTTAAAACTGATATTGCCATCAAAACCAAAGTAACTTTGAGGAATTTCTAGAGCTTGCTGCAAAAAATCAATTCCCCCAGAAACACAGTGAAAAATAACGCTATCTAAAGGTTTTTCTTCTTTGAGGATGTTGAGTGCTTCACGGTAAGCATCAGTTTTTTGATCGCGCAAATGCACAACTAAAGGAAGCTGATACTTTTTTGCCAAAAGAATCTGTGCGCGAAAGAGTGCTTGCTGTTTTTGGCGCAGCTCTGCAAAATTATCTGTGTGTCGCTCTTCAATTTGGTAGTAATCGAGACCAACTTCACCAATTGCCAAGCATTTTTTTTCTTTTGCTAACTTTTCAATAAATGGAAGTGCATCAGAAAGAGAAATTTCTTCTGCTTCTTCTGGATGAATGCCAACTGCCGCGAAGAGTCCTTGAGTTTGTTGGGCTATTTCAAGGGCTTTTTGGCTGCTTGCTTCATTGGCGCCAACAACTAAACTCAAAATGAGGCCCTGTTTTTTGGCTTCTTGCCAGTGATCTTGCCAGGTCTTTTTTGCAACCAGAGCGGCGTTCTTTTTTTTGCCAAAAAAATCATCTACTTGGCCACTCAAAAGTGGCTCCAGATTATAATGGAGGTGCGTATCAATCAATTTCATAAAGAAGTTAAACGAGGAAAAAGTCCAGTTTCAAAACTGCTAACAGGATTGCTCGAAAAATGTTGCTGAATTTTTCGGCTTGTTTCTGGTAAGAAAATTTGCAGACTCAGTGCCAAGTCAAGCAATTCTTCGCTTGAACTTCGCAAGGCATCAATTTTTTCTTGTCCAGTCAGGAGCCAGGGTTTTTCTTCTGCCAATTTCTTATCAAGAGTCGCAACAGCGATTTTGATAATTTCAAGCGCTGCTCGCAAATCATATTTTTCCATTGCTGCTGCAAATTCTGGCAAAAGTGAAGCTTGGTAGTCACTGACATCGAGGGCAACTGTTTCGGCGAGTTTTGCGATGCGAGAACAGAGGTTGCCGATGCCATTGGCCAAAAAGGATTGATAGGCAATGTCGAATTTTTCCATGCTGACATCCATATCTTCGCCAAAGGGTCCAAGTTGAGCTAAAAGGAAACGACTTGCGTCCCGACCGTATCGGGTAACAAGATCTTTCGGGGCAATGACGTTGCCCAGAGATTTACTCATTTTTTGACCATTCACCCCAATAAAACCGTTGATTAAAATTTTTCTTGAAGGAGGAAGTTCTGCAGAAAGCAGCATTGCTTGCCACATCGCTGCTTGTTGGCGAAGATTATCTTTTCCAGCCAATTGAACGGCTGGCCAAGCGCGAAATTCGCCTGTGGTTTCAGGCCAACCGAGAGTCGAAATATAATTGACTAAAGCATCAAACCAAACATACATCACATGCTGGGGATCATTGGGCACTTCAATTCCCCAGGGCATTTTTTCTTTTAGCCGAGAGATGCTGAAATCTTCTAGGCCATTCTTGACAAATGCCAGAATTTCTTTTTGACGACTTGCCGGTTGAACAAAATTGGGTTCATCGCGATAGAGTTTTTCCAAGGTTTGAGCATAACGGCTAAAGCGAAAAAAATAGTTCTCTTCTTGGCGAATTTCCAATTCAAGGTTGGGGTGTAAGGGACAGTGACCGTCAACTAATTCACTTTCGGTTTTAGCAAGCTCACAACCAACACAGTATTTGACCTGATATTCAGCTTTGTAAATGTCACCTTGAGCTTCTGCTCGACGCCAGAACTCTTGGGCGGCTTGGACATGTTTTGGATCCGTGGTGCGAATAAAATGATCATAACTAAGATTTAAAAGTTCCCGTAAATCAGCAAATTTCGCCGCATATTGGTCACAATATGTTTGAGGATCGATTCCCGCTGCTTGTGCTTTTTGCCAGATTTTCTGACCATGTTCATCTGTTCCCGTATTAAAGATTACAGGTTCTTGTAAAATTTCTCGATGATAGCGGGCAATAATATCGGCGGCAACAATCTCTAGGGCGAAGCCAATGTGTGGTTCAGCGTTAACATAGGGTAAAGTGGTGGTAACGTAAAAGGTTTCAGGCATAGATTCAGGATCCTATTATATATGACTTTCTGGCTTTTTGGTCTGGAATCGAAGAAAAAGAGTTGCTTGAAGGAGGAGCGGCAAGCCTAAGCAAAGACAAAAAAAGAACCCGTCCATTTCTATACGTTGCAAACGCAAAAAACAATAAAAAGTGACAAGATTACTCAACAAGAATGCCTTTTTTTTATCCAAAAAAAGAAAGGCAAAGAAAAAGAAACTGGCCAACCAAAGCAAAAAGAAAAAAGGGAAGTAACTTTGGGGAAAAAGGAAGTTAGCAATTTGTTCCGGATGGACATTGCGGAGAAGAAAAAAAAGGGCGGTAAAAAGGCCCAAAGAAAGGAAAAGCGCTAGGCTGTAGCGTAGATGCTGGCTCAGTTTTTGGGAAAGCTGTTGGGTCTGTTTAAATAGCTTTTTTGGTTGTGTTTTGTTGCTAAAGGTTGTTGGAAGGTTTTTTTTGTGGAAACTCAGAATTTTTTTCTTTGTTGGAATAATTTTTTTTTCTTGAATTTCTGAAGACTTGGTTAGTTTTTTGGTAGCGTTTGCAGCAAGAAGTCGACTCCTCGCAAGGGTTTTGCTGGGCGTTTTGAGGCGAGATCGGGCTTTAGTTGCGGACATATTTTTAGTATACTGGTTTTCTATGAACACGAGTAGTCTTTTCTTGTTTTTTATTTTGTTGTTAGGAGCTTTAGCGGTTTTTTACTACTTTCTGCGAAAACTTCTCCTAGAGAAGCAGAGTACCGACCAGCAGCAAAAAGAGTTGGAAGATATGGTGAACAAAGTTTTTGGCATGACGGCGAATAAAATTGCTTTGCAGAGTAAAACTATTTTAGCTGGTGAAAAAGATACGATCAAAACAGATTTGGCCAATAAACAAGAGGTGATTGAAAAATTAGTGAAGCAACTGCAAGAGGATATGAAGGATCGTCAAGACGAGATTCGCGAAATTGAAAAAAAACAAATTGATAAAATTAGCCAAGTGACGACGGCTGTTGAGGAACACCGAAAATTGACCGATGAGTTGCGAGTTTCCACGCAGCAATTAGCGAAAGTTCTTTCCAACAATCAAACTCGTGGCGCTTGGGGTGAAAGAATCATTGAAGATCTTTTGCAAGCCAATGGTTTACAAGAAGGTTTGCACTACCTTCGGCAGAGTCGACTCGGTGATTCAGCGATGAAACCAGATATTACTCTGCTTTTGCCAGATAAACGCAATGTGCCGGTGGATGTAAAATTTCCTTATCAGGAAGTTCAGAAAATGTCTTTGACCGAGGATCGAAGTGAGCGAAATGCGCACATGCAACAATTTAAACGGGATCTCAAAGTGAAAGTAGATAAAGTGGCAGCCTACATTTCTCCAGAAAATGATACTTTGGACTATGCAATTCTCTTTGTACCAAACGAGATGCTGTTTTCCTTTATTAATCAGAAATTTCCAGATATTGTTGACGAAGCATTAGCGAAAAAAGTTCTTCTTTGCTCACCATTTAGTTTCTTAGCTGTGGCGCGGACAGTCATGGAGAGTTATCGCAATTTTATGATGGGAAAAAAAGTAAAAGAAGTGATCAAGCATATTGATGCTTTTGTCATCGAATGGCAGAAGTACCAACAAGAATTTGATAAACTGGGGAGTAATTTTGACAAAGTGGCCAAGAGTTTTACTGAGCTTTCTGGTGTTCGTCGTCGGCAACTGGATAAGAAAATCGAAAAAATTGATCAATATCGCGGGGCTGCTTTGCCCGAATCAAGTGAAAACAGACAACTCATTGAGAAAATGGATGAGTAGTTTTTTAGAGGGCGAGTTCTTTTCGATAAAAAGTAAGGTCTTGTTGTACCGCGCTATTCCAAGCACCATTTAAGTTATGATCTGCCCCGGCATAAGGGATGAGTGTAAATTGTAAGGGCTCAATATTCTCTGCTTGACGGCGCTTGTTTTCAGCAGTGATTTTGCTCGCAAATTCTTGACTCCAACTAAGCAAGGCTGAATCATCATTGCTTCCATGTTGAACTTGGAGGTCAGCTTTAAGAAGATCAAGATGTTTGCTAAGAGAAAAGTCAAAAACATCGTAATCTTTTTCAAAGTTAGCAATAAATTGGCGACTTTGTTTTCCTTCGTCAGCTTCTTCATCACTGAAATAGAGAATTGAGTAAGGAAAGGGAGCCAGAACCGGTGCCCAAAGACTCGCAGGAATTTTTTCACCAAGAATTTCCAAAACGCTAACTGTAATTTGTCCACCATTACTGTGTCCCCAAAAAGCAATCTTTTCTGGATTGATACTAATTTGGTAACTGTCTTGAGCAACAGTAAGTTGCTGAGTAATTTTTGTACTCGATTGACTGGCTGAATCGGCTAGTAAAGAATTATTTGGAGGAAGAAGAAAGGTTTTTTCTTGACGAATGGCGAGAAGCAAGTCAATGACGTTGAGTGGTTTTATGAAACGATTGAGCCAAGGATCATCAGATTCTGGATCGCTTGCTCCATAACCAAGAAAGTCGGGAGCGATGGTGACGAAGCCGGCTTGCGCAAAAACAGCTGCGGCATGAGCAGTGCCATTGCCTGGAAAATAGTTTTCGGCAGGAACATAGCCTCGTATCATTACAATTAAGGGAAGATTTTGACTTTTACTTGGATCGGCGAGCAGTTCTTGGGCAAGAGTGAGGGTAGCAGAAAGTTGTTGGCCTTGGCTCTCATAAAGAATTTGATATTGACGGATCTTACTGTCTTCTTCATCACAGTTAAGACAGGACAAGACCTTGATTTTTGTGGTTGCTTTCTGGTAATTTCCGCTCTGATATTTTTCTGCTAAAAGCGGAATACTGTAGGCAAGTAATGGCCGTTCTTTTTCTTGTTGCTTTTCTGCTGACTCTTCAATTGAAGCCCCTTTTTGCCAAGGTAGTTTTTGCTGCTGACCAAAATAAACGATCGTGCCGGTACTCAAGGTCAACAGCAGAGCGAGAAGAAAGAAAAAGAAAGGTCTCATGACAGTATTATAGCGTGGATGGGCAAAAAGAATCAGCCTAGTGTGAAGAACCAGGTAGGGAATTTTTGCCGTACATACTTTTTTTGATTCCAGCTATAAATGTTTGATTTCTTGACATATCTTCGGTCACTGCAGCTGAACAAATGCTGAGGAGTAATTGCCCCACAAAACGAGTTTGAATTTCGTCCTGTTCATCTGGAGAAAGTAAAGAAAATTCATTTTCAGCTTCTTCTCGATTCCTTTCTGGAAAGCAGTGTAGTAAAAAATTAACCCAAGCATTTGCGAATATAGCCTTACTAATTTCTTGCGCTACTTCTTTAGGCATTGGCGTTTCACTATCTATTGAATAAAAACTCATGGCTTTTTTCCTCCACAATAAAAAAGCCCCGCATTGCTGCGGGGCTTGTCTCTTAC
>CAZWOQ010000017.1:0-9836 GCA_964635585.1 uncultured Pseudomonadales bacterium
GTTGTCAACACGAGTGTGAGCGCAAGTAAACTTTTCGTTAACAAATGTTCTTTTTTCATTTTTTTCCTTATCCTAAAAACTATAGGTTGGGAAGGTCAATTTTAATAAGTTGAAATCACTACCGAAGAGCACTTTACTCAAGAAACTCAGCAGAGTGAAAGAACCAACCAAGAGTACCATTCCAATAACCGCATTCATAATTCGATTGCGAGCACTTTCAACTTTTTTAGTATCACTGCCAGCGGTTAACCATTCAAAAGCCCCAACGACAAAGAAAACCAACACGACGAGTGCAGCTAAGTTGATTGCCGTTCGCCAAAGGGTTACCATGTAGGTTAAAAACTTCCCACCACCAGCAGTATTTTCGCTGGTACCCAACTGACCAATGACTGGATTACTAATCGCGGCTTGGACTTTCTGGCTTGCTAAGAAAAAGTAGGCTAATGGAGTTGTAAAAAGTAATTTTTTCATAAAACTATTGTCCAGGAACTAAGCTCTTGATAAGTTCTCCTGGTTCGAGTAAATTGATGCCAATCAAACTCCCAATCAGACCAATAATGGAGTAGGCGGCAACCATAAGGATGAGGCCCAAAGTGCTCCACATCAATCGCTCTCGAGCTTTTGCAACTTTTCCACTGTCGCCACCGGCAGAGATCCAGTCAAAGGCAGCCAAGAAGGCATAGACAACAAAAAATAGCGCAGCTAAAACGGTTATGACTCCAATAATGTCACTAATATAGGTTTCTAGAGAACCAACGACCGCATCTTCACTGAGATTTTCTGGGGCTCGGGCCTGTGTGACTGGCTCGATATTTCCGATACTGGTTGTGGTGGCGAGAAATGACAACATAAGATTATTGGATTGCTGTAGGAATTTGCGGGTTGATGATATAGGTGGCATCACCAAAGATCAAAAGCCCAAGAATTCCGGCAATCGTGTAGGTTCCAACAATTAATACTAATCCGGTAACACTTAAACTCAGTTTTGTGCCTATTTTTTCATAGGCACCCTTATCTCCAGAAGCAGTAACATAGGTGAATCCAGCAGTAATGAAGTTAAACATCACCCAAATGCCCGCTACCGCAGTGGCCAACTTCAACATATTGGAGATAAAAAGAAGCAGTCCGATTCCACTTTCACTCTGACTATTAAGTGCGGCCACTCCGACTGGTTCTTCGATGCTTCCAAAAACAGAAGCAGAATCAGCTTCTTGAGCAAAGGCATTTGAAGTGGCGACGGAAAAAAGTAAGCTAAAAACAAAAAGAAAGACAAATAAGCGATTGATTATTTTGATAAATTTGAGAGTAGTCATAACAACCTTCATTATACTGCCCTAAAAAAGAATTTGAACTCCCGTTACAAGTTCAAGAATCTGAATGATCCAATAGGATGCAAACATCACTACAAAACCAATGACGGCTGTGGTAATGGAACTCTTGGCTTTTTCGGCCTCTTTGCTATCTCCTTTGATCATGCCAAATCCTGCAATAATAATCATAAAAAAGAGCACTAATCCTGCGCCAGTAAAAAGGAGGCTCACAATGAGGTTTACCATATCGGCAGGTTTACTGAAGACATCTGAAACAGATTGCCCATTATTCAGTTTATAGTAGTTGTTTAAATTAATTGCTACGCCAGTATTAGGGTCAGTCCCCCCAAAGGGATCATCCTCTGCAGCATGGAGAGCCTGTGGAGACAAGAGAAAAAGGGAGAAAATGAACAAAGGAAGTAAAAATACGGTCGATTTGAGCAATCCTAAGGTTTTTTTTGTAAACAACGACATACGCGTCCTTATTATAAAAGAAAATTCTCAAGTCGACTAGAGCAGCTTTTCGTGAGCATTTCTTCGAGAAAAGAGATGATGTAGAATGGAAGCATGTCTTGGCAAAAATTTGCGGGTTTTGAAAATGAGTTCATTCTCGTCGAGTCCTTAAAGCGTGGGAAGGCAGTTGCCGTTGAGTTTTGGTACAAAAAATATTTTCAGCGATTAAAACGAGTGGCGCTCATGAAACTCCCAAGTGAAATGGTTGCTCAAGAAATTGTCCAAGATACCTTTATTCACTGTTTGCAATCACTCAACCTTTTTCAGAATACTTCTTCGTTGCTTACTTGGATGCAAGCCGTTCTTCGACACGAAATTGCGGATTTCTATCGCAAGCGTTATGCCAAAAAGTTTATTCAAACGCTTCCTCTAACTGACATGCTTTTGGACAAGAATCATGGTGACGCCGAAGAGACCGCAGAAAAGGTCAAAATGGTATTGAAGCAAATGTTGGGTGGCAACAAGGAGCTTTTGATGAGCAAATATGTCGACCGGAAAGCTGTTAAAGAAATTGCTCTCGAGCAGGGGAAGACTGCCAAAGCCGTAGAGTCAGAACTTTTTCGTGCTCGTCAGGAATTTCGCCGTTTATGGGAAGCTTTGGAACAAGAGGAACGAGGGCTTTCTTTTGCAGCAGGAGAGAAATAAATGCGCCAGACGCTGCTTTCGCAAAACCATTTTCTGAAACAACTGCAACAAGAAGCTCGTTGGCAGGGTGCTTTGCAACAAGAACGTCTCATGCCCAAAGCTTTTGGCCAGCTTTCCAGCTATGTGGCTTGGCACAATTGGCAAGTTTGTTTTCTTTTAGCCTTGCTTACGACTGGTTTTTTTGAGTTATTTCATTTGCTATTTTTCTTACTATGAAAGAAAAAAACAGCTTCGCCTTCCTCTCACAAAAAGATTCTTTTTTAGGTGTCCTAGCGGCACTAATTTATGCTGGCGGACAAATCTTTTTAGGGCTCTTTCTCCATCCCTATCGAAGCATGCAATTAATTGTTCGAGGAAAGGTTTTTTTGCCATTGGCTTTCTCTCCACTTATTTTTATGCTGCTTTTGGCGCTTTTAACAAAAATTACCGGTTTTTGGAGTCTTTACACAACGGTTTTTCTTTTTCGCTTTTTATTCTCATTGCTGTTTTTCTTTTGTTTTTATTGGCAATTGATGTTAGTCTACTTGCTACTTCGCTTTACTCGGGTATTTTGGCGGACAAGAGCGAAAAAAAGTTCGCCGTAAATCACGTCATATGCAATTCACTCAATTGGCTTTGCAAAACTTCCGCAATTTTTCTTTGGCGCATTTCGACTTCGAAAAAACGACCCTGCTTTTTGGTCCAAACGGCATAGGCAAAACCTCCGTGCTGGAGGCGATTCAAGTTTTAGCAACCGGAGAAAGTTTTCGAGCAAATAAAGTAGAAGAAATGTTGCGCCTCGATGCGGAATTAGGTCGAATTCAAGGACTGATTCTAGAAAAAGAAGAAAATATAAAATTGGAGGTGATGTTAACGCGTGGCCAGGTTCAAGGAAAACGTTCCGCGTATCGTTTGTTTTCAGTTAATGATGTTCGGCGGAGCAAAAAAAATTTCCTAGGGAATTTTGCAACAGTTGTGTTTCGTCCAGAAGATTTACGTTTGGTTGAAGGTTCACCCGAGCGCCGCCGCAACTTTTTAGATACGGCGTTGGCGATGACCAACCAAGAATATCGTTTGGCATTGGGTGTTTATGAGCAAACCTTGCGGCGGCGCAATCGTTTGCTGCAGAAAATTGCTGCGGGTGAGGAATCTGCGGAAATTCTTAGCTATTGGAATGCCAGTCTTCTTAAAAATGGTCAGATTTTGCAACGGCAACGGGAACAATTTATCGATTTTATCCGAGAAGTGGTTTTTCCTTTTACTTTGAATATCAGCTATGAACCAAGTTGGTTGACTCCGGCTCGTTTGGCCGAGCACCAGGCTCGGGAACAAGTGGTTGGGCATAGTTTAATTGGTCCGCATAAGGACGACTTTTTATTGAAATTTAGTGATGAAAAAAAAGGTATTGATGACCTCAGCATTTTGGCGTACGGTTCTCGTGGCCAGCAAAGGTTGGCAGTGCTCTGGTTAAAAATTGCCGAATTGCATTTCTTGAAAGACAAAATTGGCTTTCAACCTTTACTCCTGTTGGATGATATTTTTTCAGAATTGGATGAAATGAGTAAAGCGATGGTTTTATCCCTGTTGTCAGAATACCAAAGCATTGTAAGCACAGCGGATGAATCCTTGGTGAAGGAATTACAAGAAAAAATCCCGCAATTGCGGATGATTTCTTTGTCCCAATTTTTTTCTTCAAAGGAAAAGTCGTTGGAGTTCAGCGAGACTTGAAGGAATACTCTCTACCAAGTCAGAAGCGTTAAAGTAAACCGCTTTTTTCTCAAAAAGTTGATCACCAGCATATTTGTTAACAAAGCTTGCCACAATAGCACTTGTGAGCGCGTCATTGCGACAGTAGAGTGCAGCCGTTAGCCCTGCTAAAACATCACCCGTTCCGCCTTTACTCATTCCAGGATTACCACCTTTAATACGAATACTAGTCTTTTTTTGCGGTTGAAAAATTTGATCAACTTCACCTTTGAGAATACAGTAGGCTGCGGCTTGATAATTATTAACATCAAAAAGCGCCGACTTTTTTTGTAGCAGCGCAAATTCTTGGTGATGTGGGGTAATGATGCAATTGTTGTTCAACAACTGGGGCTGAACCATTTGTAATGCGCCCGCATCAATGACCCACTTTTTTTCTGGAAACTTTTTTAATAGGCGGTTTGTCATCTCTTCCGTATGCTGACTGCGATCCATTCCTGGTCCAATCAAAACACAATCGGCTTCTTCTAGATAATGTTCAATATGTTTTTCGACAATAACAATTCCATCCCAAAAGGCCGCCTTTGCTTCTTCTACTTGTTTTTTTTCAGCAAAATATCGAGCAATCAATTGATTATTACTCGAAACTGAAGAGTAAAAAACCATATCGACAACTCTTGAAGCAATATCGAGACTCCAACGGCTGGCAGCATGAAAAAGTTCTGAGCCGCCCAAAATTAACAACTTCCCATTCTGACCTTTGTGGCTATCTTTTGCGGGCCAATAGAGTTTTTCAAAGGCTCTTTGGACTTCAAGTGGGAGTTCAGAACGTTTCTTTAGCACAGGATCATTCTACTGCATTTTTTTCGAAGTCGCCAAGGAAAATGCAAAGGGAAAACTAAATTATTATGGGATTTTAACCCTGTTTTTTTCCTTCAAATTTTGCAAAAATAATCCTTGTTTCGCCTGAAAACTGCGCTACAATGAATAAGACCCCCTCAAAATATTGCAATACCGGTAAAAGGGAATTGAGGGTAAATTGGACTCAAGATGTACCAGCCAAATTTCCGTATCACGAACCATTTGTTAACCTATATTTCCTCAATTGAATCGGCAAAAGCCTTAATTGATCATGCGCCTTTAGTCCCATCTTGGGAAGCAAAATTTCGTGATGAAGCAATGATGCGGAGTGTCCATTATGGTACCCATATTGAAGGCAACGATTTAACTCGTGAACAAGCGAAGCAGGTTTTGAATGTAAAAAATGCTAGTAATCCGCAATCAGTGGTTGAACAAACGGGTTTGATTGCTCGAGAGCGAGACATTCAGGAGGTGATTAATTATCGGAATGTCATGGCTTGGATTGATCAACAGCCGAGTAAACAGGCTGCGGCCTTATTAAAAATTGACACGCTTTTCACCCTTCATCGTTTGACCATGAATCGGCTGATACCACCAGAACAAATCGCGGCATTTCGCCAACAACAAGTGATTGTTCGCGGAGCAAGAGATGGTCAAGTCGTGTTTCGTCCACCAGTCTCTGTTGAAGTTCCCTACCTATTGGAAGATTTTTTTGCCTGGTTGGAAAGTCCGGCCGCCCAAGAAATGCATCCCATTTTCCGTGCAGCGATTACTCATTACCAATTGGTTTTTGTACATCCTTTTGTTGAAGGGAATGGGCGAACGGCTCGGGCTTTTGCGACTTTAGTTCTCTATGTGGCTGGTTATGATTTTAAGCGCTTTTTTGCACTCGAAGAGTATTTTGATAGTGATGTGGAAAGTTATTACCAAGCGCTTTTGTCAGTGCAGCAGAGCGGTCAAGCCGATCTCAGCTATTGGTTGGAATACTTTGCTTATGGTTTGGCGCTGGAAATTGAAAAAGTAAAACAAAAAGTTATGAAGCTCTCTCAAGATTTAAAAATGCAACGAGAGCTTGGTCAACAAGTGGCCTTATCAGAACGGCAAATTCTCCTTTTGGAACTTTTACAGAATCAGGGGCAAATTACTTCCGATGATGCGCAAATGATTTTGCCTAATGTTTCGGTGGATACGATTTTACGAGATCTAAAAGACCTCATTACGAAAGGGGTGGTTGAGAAGAAAGGGGTGACGAAAGGAGTGCGTTACCAACTTTTAGGCAAGTGAGTTTTCTGAGGGAACTGTTAGAATGAGAGTATGAAATTTCAGGAATTTTGTCAGTATCTACAGAGGATCGAAAAAGTCAGTTCACGAATTGCAATGACCAAAGATCTCGCGGAACTTTTTCAAGCGCTGCGGGAGAGTGCTTCTCTTCAGCCGGTCATTGCCAATGGCCAACAAAGCGAAATGGAAGCCGCCGCCTATCTGATTCAAGGAAATTTGCTGGCAAGTTATGAGTCACTCGAATTTCAACTTTCGGAAAAGATGCTCTTACGTGCCTTAGCGAGATTGAGTCAAGTTCCTGAAGAGAATGGAGCAAGTTCTCTGTTTGCTTCGCTTGATCAACACTTTGTGGCGCCTTCTTCTCAGGTTTTGGAACGTTTACAAAAGCGTTATAAAGCTTTGGGTGACATGGGTGAGCTTTTTGAGGAGACTCTGGCAACTTTACCAAAAAAACCAGGCGAAGGTCTTTCAATTTTAGCAGTCTATAAAGACCTTCGCCAAATTGCTGAAGCAAGTGGAACTGGTTCTCAGGAAAAGAAACTTGAACTTTTGGTTGCGCTCTTAGAGAAAATTGAGCCACTTTCGGCTCGCTATTTGAGTCGAATGATTCTTGGCAAAATGCGGCTGGGTTTTGCGACGATGACTTTGCTGGATGCTTTGTCTTGGTCAAAAACCGCTTCAAAAACTGAGTCTGCGGATTTGGAAAAAGCCTTTCAAAAAAAAGCTGACTTAGGAAAGTTGGCGCAAAGTTATTTGATTCGCTATCCAAAGCTTACAGCGAAAGAACTTCTGGAGCATTACCAAGTGGAATTAGGGATTCCAATTGTGGCAGCACTTTGTCAGCGTCTTAATAGTTCTCAAGAGATCATTGAGAAAATGCAGCAGGTATATGCTGAGCCAAAATATGATGGTCTACGGGTCCAAATTCATTATTCGCGGAAAGCCTTCGCTGATGGAAGTCATTGTAAAGCCTTTACGCGGAACTTGGAAAATGTGACCGCTATGTTCCCTGAATTGTCCGCTTTAGCTTCACATCTTCATTGTGATTCGGCAATTTTTGATTCTGAAGCGATTGGAATTGATAAAGAAACTGGAAAGTTTGTGGCATTTCAAGAAACTATTCAGCGAAAGCGGAAACATGAAGTTGCTGCTAAGGCGGCGGAATTACCGATTCGTTTTTTTGTTTTTGATCTGTTGTTTTTGAATGGACGCTCTTTGTTGGAAGAAAAAATTGAAGAAAGAAAAAAACTTTTGGCAGAAGTTTTAGAGGATTCTGCTGTAGCAGAAAAGACCAAAGCTCAACGTATTTCTGATCCTGAGGAATTGAAGAATTTTCATGAAGCCCAATTGGCAAAAGGACTGGAAGGCGCGGTGATGAAAAAAACAGGTTCAGAATATGTGCCGGGGAGGAAAGGTTGGCGCTGGGTGAAAATTAAGGAAGAAGAAGGAAGCCGGGGAAAGCTTTCCGATACAATTGACTGTGTGATGATGGGTTACTATTTTGGTAAAGGCAAACGCCAGAGTTTTGGGATTGGAGCACTTTTGGTGGGAGTGGTGGCGACAGACGCAAATGGAAATTTGGAAGTGAAAAGTTTGTCAAAAATTGGTACGGGTTTGACTGATGAGCAGTTTCGCGAAATTAAAAAATTGGCTGACCAGCTAGCTATTCAAGAAAATCAAAAACCGGTATTGTATCAAGTTGATGAAAGCCTTTATCCCGATCGTTGGTTGGAGCCGGGTCTGATTTTGGAAATTGCTGCAGATGAAATCACTCAATCACCGATTCATGCGGCCGGTGTAGCTTTGCGATTCCCTCGCTTAGTTCGAATTCGCGGAGATAAAGATTTGATGGCTGCGACGACCTTGCAAGAACTCAAACAAATCAGGATCGCCGAGTGAGTTTTAATTCAACTCTTCAAAAAATTTCTCTAAATTTTTTCGTAAAGAAATTTTCTTTTTTTGTTTTTGTTGGTAATACGCACCACCGTTCATAAAATAGCCGTGATCAATTTTTTGAAAATCTTTTCCACGCAGATACATCTGTTGGAGTTGAAGAACTTGTAAGGCAAGTTTCAGTAAGCCTTCTTTTTGCAGACGACGCAGTGAATACGAGAAAGTTGGTTGGTGAAAGATGTGAAATTGAAAACCTTTTTTACAAGCTTCTTTGACGAAAAGTGAATCCTCGAGAACTTTTTGTTTTTCATCAAACTGGACAGCGGCAAAAACTTGTTTTCGGCAACCAATAAGTGCGCCAAAGGAAGCTGGTTTATTGAGATTTTGGTAGAGGTCAAGGCCGATATTAAGGATGCTTAAGATAATTCGATGACTGGGGTTTTTTGGCTTTTTTTGGTCGATCCAAGTAGTAAAAAGATCAATTTCTGGGTGTTCCTTAAGTTGCTGACGAAGTGAGCTTAAAAAATTGCTTGGAATGCGATTATCTGCGTCCATGAAAATAATCCAAGGTCCTTGACTTACTTTGGCGCCAAGATTGCGTTGAATACTCACGTTGCGTTTCGTTGAAGAGAGACTTTTAAGGGAGATGATTTTGCTGAATTCTTGGGCTTTTTGCAGGGTTTGATCATCAGAATGGCCATCAACATGGATAACTTCAAAATTTCTTTCTTTTTGTTTACTCAGATCGCGAAGCAACGCGGGCAAATATTTTTCTTCGTTGAGTGTAGGGATGACAATCGAGAAAAAAGGCTGAGGCATGTTTGCATTATACTGCAGAATGCCTTTTCCCCCTATTTGTAATCAGCGCTGGCCAAGAGAAAAGAAAATCGATACAATGAATGCCATGCGAGTAATTGTTGGTTTGGGAAATCCTGGTCCGGAATACGAGAAAACACGGCATAATGCTGGGTTTTTGTTTGTAGATGAGCTCGCTCGGCAATTCCAGCTTTCTTGGCAGATGAACAAAAAATGTCAGGCAATGATTGCGAAAGGTGAGATAAGTTATCAAGGTAGTACGGAAGATCTTTGCTTAGTGAAACCACAAACCTTTATGAATGCCTCAGGCCAAGCGGTTCGTGCAGTTCTGGATTATTTCTATCCGGAAATTTTAATTGATGAACCACAACATCTTATCGTCGCTCACGATGATCTTGATTTAGAGTTTGGCCAAGTCAAGTTGCAGAAAAAAGGGCCCAAACAACACAATGGTTTATTGTCTCTCTATCAGCATTTGGGTTTTGAGGATTTTTGGCACTTACGTTTTGGCATCGATTCTCGAGCCGGACAGCGGAGCATCCCAAGTGCTGACTATGTGCTTTTGCCAATGACTTCAGCTGAATTGCTTACTTTTAAGGAAGCAATCAAAGAAGCTCAGCGGCTCATTTTGCCAGTATAAGTGTAGGAATCGAATGTCTGCCTTTTTAAGTCGTTTTACCGAGCCCTCCAAAATGAAGTATTTATACGCATTGCGTTTACTTCGAGAATTGGTCAATAAACTTTTGGTTTTTTATTTGCCAATTTATGTTTTTCAAATACAAATTCCATTTTTGTCGGCCTGGAATTTAACGCAGTTACAAGAAGGAATGCTTC
>CAZWOQ010000018.1:0-9585 GCA_964635585.1 uncultured Pseudomonadales bacterium
AAAAAGCCAATTTGGCGGGGTAAAACTTGGTTTTTGAATGCTGGCATACCAAGTTGGAATAGCCGCAGTGGTGAAAAGTGAGCCAAAAATGGCGGCCAATTGAGGAATGAGTAAAGCAATGAGCAGGCTACGGAAGCCTTTGGGATGTTGGGGCAGAGCTTTTTTTGGCATGACTACTGGATCTCCTTTTGGATAAAATCTTTTACTCCTTGCCATTGATTATGACCCATTTGTGGCACTAAAACAAATGCACCTGCGGCATTTTTTTGACTACTCAAGACATTCTCTGTGCTCAAGACAATACTTTTGCTGCTAAATTGATCGGCATCTAAGAAAAGCGGTGCTAAATACTCCACAATTTCTAGATTTAGGTCAGTACTGACATATTGACTCAAGGCTTGGAAGTATTTTGGAACATCTTGGAGTGCGTTTAGTGAAAAGAGTTTGCGGCGAATGCCAAGCAGGACCTCTGCTTGGCGGCGACTCCGATCAAAATCGCTCGAGCTATGCCTCGAGCGAACATATTTGAGGGCGTCGCCGCCCTCCATCTTCACCATTCCTTGCGGAAAATATAACTGTTCGTAGCGGCAAGCAAACTGTTTTTCCAACTCAAAACCAGAATATTCTGCAGTCAGTTGAGCAATTTCCTCAGGCGAGTGCCCACAAGGATTCAACTGCTCGCCAGCGATTGGATACCAAGGATCTTCGAAAGTTTGGCTCACTTCGACGTCAATGCCATCAAGGCCATAGCCGATGAGACGCTGGAAACCAACAAAATCCACGGCGATCACATATTTAATTGGTAAACCGCTGATTTGGCTCGCAACATTTTTCAATTTTTGGCTGGCTTCAAGAAAAGAAGTTTTGTCAGACATATTGGCGGCAACCACGCTATTGAGTTTCCGACTACTGCCGTCATTGAGAGAAACCTCTAGATCTCGAGGCAAGGAAATAAAGCGAATTTGTGATTTTTCAAAATCAAAATAAAGAATCTGCATAACATCAGTCAAATAAGCGCCATCATGGCCAGCTCCACCATAACCTACCAACAAAATGGCAAGATTTTTTTTGTCGTCTTCGTCGACCTGATTTGGGTCAAGCTCCAGACTGAGGGCATTTTCCAGGGGGCTTTCTGAATCTTTGAGGGCTTTTTTTTGGGAAAAGAAGTGAATTGTTGCGTAGCTGCTCACTGCCAGCACAAGCAGAAAAGCAATGAGTAAAATAATTCGGCTTTTTTTATCTGCTTGTTGCGCCTGTTTCCAAAAAGGAATGGGGAGTTTTGGCCAAGAAATACGCATGGCGTTATCCTAGCATTTCTTCCTGATCTGCGAAATCCTCAGCTTTTCGATTTTGGAAAAGCGCTATAATACATCTGGAAAACAGCAAACACTCAGCAAGAAAAAAAACTATGTCAGCAATTTTGCAAAACACGCTTCAGACCTATCACTATGATTTGCCAAAAAGCGCCATCGCTCAAACGGCAGTCGAACCTCGTGATCAGAGTCGTTTATTGGTTTTTTCTCGTCAGACGGGTCAATGGCAGGATCGGCATTTTTTTGAAATTATTGATTGTTTGCACGCAGGCGATGTGTTGGTGCTCAATCAAACTCGCGTTTTTCCGGCACGACTTTTTGGTCGTAAAGCCAGCGGCGGTAAAGTTGAGATTTTACTTTTGGAGCAAAAAGAAAATGGCACTTGGTTAGCGATCAGCAAACCTGGTCTAAAAGTTGGCCAACAAATACTGTTTCCTTCGGCTTTCGTTGTGGAAGAGGCGCTGAGTTTTGCCGAAGCGGCAGCCATGGGTTGTTTGGCGGCAGAGGTTATAGAAAGGGCTGCAGATTCGGCAGAAGTAGTGTTACGCTTTAATTTTTCAGCTGCCAAATTTTGGCAAAAAGTTGAGGAAATTGGCAAGACGCCATTGCCGCCCTACATCCATTCTCAAGAGGCCGAAAACAAACTGAAAGAACGCTACCAGACGGTTTATGCCCAAAATTATGGTTCGGCAGCCGCTCCCACTGCTGGCTTGCATTTTACAGAAGCGCTGTTAGAAAAATTGCGTGACAAAGGAGTACAGATTGAAAAAGTGACTTTGCACGTGGGTTTAGGAACTTTTGCGAAACTGAGCGAAGAAAATTTGCAGAAAAAGACTCTACACAGTGAATATTATCGAATCGAAGCAGAAGTTGCCGAACGACTCAATCAGGCCAAAAAAGCAGGCCGACGAATTATCGCCGTTGGGACCACAACGCTTCGCACTTTAGAATCGGCGGCGGCGCTTAGTCAAAAAGCAGAGGTTTTGCCAGGAGCAAGACATACGGAGTTGTTTATTCTGCCACCTTACCGTTTCCAGATGGCAGATGCTTTGATTACCAATTTCCACTTGCCCGAATCAAGTTTGCTCATGTTAGTGTCAGCTTTCACGTCAAAACCAAACACGGATTTTGTTTTTCAGGATTTTTCTTCTTCCATTTTGGGTCGTGCATACCAACATGCAATTGAAGATGGCTATCGCTTCTTCAGTTTTGGCGATGCTATGTTTATTTCTGATGAACTGTGCTAGGCTCAGTTTGTGGAAATAGCTGATGAAAAACGTCAAGTTCTCAAGGCAATTATCGCTTGGTACAAGCAGGGACCAGAGCGCAAGCCCTACCTGACAGTAGGCGGTTACGCAGGAACGGGGAAAACCTTGTTGCTAGCGCTTCTGCGCAAAGTTCTCTTGCAAAGTCCAAAATTTACGGTGGCTTTTGCAGCCTATACCGGGAAAGCGACTCGAGTTCTCCGTTCAGCACTTGAGGATGCCGAAGTTTTGCAAAAACAAGATAGCGTCTCAACGATTCATTCCCTCATGTATTCGCCAATTGAAAACGAGAAACAGGAGATTATTGCTTGGAAACGAAAAGAAAAACTCAAGGCAAATCTGATTGTGATTGATGAAGCATCCATGGTCGATGGCAAAATTTGGCAGGATTTATTGGATTATGGTATCCCAATTCTCGCCGTAGGCGATCATGGGCAGCTACCACCCATTAGTGGCAATTTTCACTTGATGGAAAAGCCAGATTTGACCTTAAGCGAAATTTATCGTCAGGCAGCTGAGAATCCGATAATCCAATTATCAATTTTGGCACGTGAAAAAGGAGTTATTCCTGTGGGGCGATATTCCTCGCAGGTTCGCAAACTGAGTCGCCAGGATCCCGATGCTCAAGAAATGTTAGCGGACTATTTGCAAATGTCCCCAGACGAGACCTTAGTTCTTTGTGGTTATAATTCTACTCGAGTTAAACTGAATAAACAGATGCGCGCGCTTCTCGGTTTCGAGGGTCCAGAACCGCAAACTGGTGATCGGGTGATCTGTTTACGTAACAATCACCAAAAAGGCATTTACAACGGAATGCTGGGCAGCCTCCAGCGGATCCGCGCTGCAGGTCAAGCCTATGATGTGCAGATTGCTCTGGATGATGCCCCTGAGGATCTCTACGAAGGGAAGGTACTCAAAGAACAATTCGGGGCGAAAGAAGGGATGAATTTCACCCAATTTCGCAGTCGCAGCCTCCAAGTTGACCTCTTTGATTTTGCTTACGCTATGACTGTGCACAAGGCTCAAGGGAGTCAAGCTCGTCGGGTGGTGCTTTTTGAAGAACGATTCCCTCGAATGGATGATGCCGCTTGGCGGCGTTGGCTCTATACGGGGATTACTCGAGCAGAAGAAGAACTCATCTTGATTGGTGACTAATTTTCACGTGAAAATAATTGTCTGAAGTCGATTGTAGAGTTGAGGCTTTCATTTTTCACGTGAAAAATGAAAGCCTCACTTGTCTCTTTCTCGCCTGGTTGCTACAATATCCTCTATGGAAACTCGTCTCAATAAGCTCTTAGCGGATCTTGGTTATGCTTCTCGTCGGGCAGCTGATGCTCTCATTGAAGCAGGTCGGGTGACCGTGAATGGTCGAAAAGCAAAACTCGGGGAAAAGGTTGATCCATTGCAAGTGGAGATTCAGTTGGAAGGGAAGAAAATCCAAGCCAATAAACCAGAAGAGTTGGAGTATTGGCTATTTCATAAACCGGTGGGGGTGCTTTCGACTTTACAAGACCCTGAGGGGCGAAGATCTTTACAGAAATACATTCGGACAAAAACGGAAGCGCGCTTATTTCCAGTGGGTCGTTTAGATAGTGACTCTGAAGGTCTACTTTTGCTTACCAATGATGGAGAACTGGCTTTTCGTTTGACGCATCCGAAATATGCAGTCAGCAAGGAATATCAGGTTTGGGTGAATGGCATTTTTGCTCAAGGAAAATTGGAGCGTTTGCGTCGTGGGGTGTATTTGCGAGAAGGGAAAACGGCTTTTGATGAAGTGGAGATTATAGAAAAAACTGGTCGAGATTTTGTTTTACACGTGAAAATCCATGAAGGTAAAAAGCGAGAAATTCGTCGGGTTTGTGCAAAAGTTGGTTGGGAGGTGCAGCGTTTGCAGCGGCAACGTTTGGCTGGTTTAGAATTGGGCAATTTGGGAGCAGGGCAAATGCGAAAACTCAGCGCGGAAGAATTAGCGCTTCTCAAGCATGCTGTTGCTCTCTAGACTTCTTTGTCGTCCATGATTTCGATTTGATTCCCTTGAAAATCTCGGTAATTTTTCAATTCTGCATCCCAAAAAGCTGTGGGGACCGGAATTTTCCCTTGGCCAGTACTGCTATCGATCACGTGCAGTGGGTAGGCAAGACCACTGACATTTTTCCGCAGTTCGCTCATCAGTGCGCGCTCTTTGCTTAGGTCAACAATCCATTTTTGTGTATGAGCCATACTGTCGCAGTGAAAAATATAATAGGGCTTAACTCCCAGATTAACTAAAGTTTCCATCAGTGTTTGCAAGGCAGGCAGGTTGTCATTGATGCCGCGAAGAAAGACCGTGTGAGAGAGCAGAATGAAGCCAAGTTTGCGTAAGCGGGCAATATTCTTTTGTGTGAGTTGACTTTTTAATTCGTTAGCGTGATTAGTGTGAAGTACAAAATAAATTGGTAAATCTATGCTTTTAGCAATTTCTTCTAAGGCTTCCCAAGGAATAGCCTGATAATTTTGGATAGGTAAACGAGAATGGATGCGAAGTATTTTGAGATGGGGGATTTTGACAAGTTCTTTGGCTAAGAAAACGAGATGCTGAGGATCAAGCAATGGCTCACCACCAGAAAAAATAAATTCCTTGATAGATGGATTTTTTCTTACATAATCAAGAATTTTTTGACAATCAATTGTATTTTCTTGTTCGCCCATTTCATATAAATCTTGGCGGAAACAAAATGGACAAGCAGCTTCACAGTGTTTGGTGAGCAGACAAAGGACGCGGTTCTCATATTTATGAATGAGTTGGGGAAGAACGCTGTGTTGTTCTTCGGCGAGGGGATCTTGGAGGACTCTTTTCATAAGTTGTATTCTCTTTTTCGTCTTAAAAAGGCTATTGTAATTCTTGATCAGGAAAATTGCGATGCTCATTATTGCGGTTTCGCGAAAAGTTATAGCGTGATTTCCCTCTGAGGCTTCCTTTTTTCTTTCAGAAGAGCTATAATACTTCCTTTGTGGCTTGGCAGGAGGCTGTGGAGCCAACCAGGCTAAAAATTATGCAAATTCGAAATATCGCTATCATTGCTCACGTTGACCATGGGAAAACTACCCTGATCGATGGCATGTTGAAACAAACACATGCTTTTCGGGAAAACCAAGCCGAAATGTCCGAAACTACCATTTTGGATAGTAATGACTTGGAACGGGAAAAAGGTATTACCATTTTGGCCAAAAACACTTCAGTGTTTTATGACCATGCGGAATTGGGCGAAGTCAAAATAAACATCATCGATACCCCTGGCCATGCAGACTTTGCAGGTGAGGTGGAACGAGTGATTAGCATGGCAGATGGGGCAATTTTGCTGGTTGATTCGGCAGAAGGTCCCTTGCCACAAACGCGTTTTGTTTTGGAACAAGCCATCAAACAAAAATTGCAATTGATTGTAGTGCTGAATAAAATTGATCGCCGGGATGCTGATCCGGAACGAGTCCTCAGTGAAGTGGAAGAACTCTTTTTGAATTTAGCGGATGACGAAAGTCAGTTAAGTTTCCCAGTGCTTTATGCGGTTGGTCGCGAAGGAAAAATCTGGAAAAGTCTTCCCAAAGAAGCGGTCGGGAATGCGGAAATGATTGGCAGTATGGCCGGTGATTTGCGGCCCCTTTTCGAACAAATTATCGAGACAGTTCCCGCTCCGCAAGTCAAAACTGATCTGCCATTCAAAATGCAAGTTTCAACCTTAGATTTTGATAGTTATAAAGGTGTTTACGCAATTGGAAAAGTGACTCAAGGCACGGTAAAACGAGGCCAACGCTTGGTGATCCTGAATGAAAAGAAAAAAGTGGGGGAAATGAATGTTTCTCATTTGATGGAAAGTAAAGGTTTGGATCGAATTGAAATTGAGCAGAGTCAACCTGGTGACATTATTGCTATTACTGGTATTGAGAGCATCGAAATTGGCCAGACTTTAGCTGCTTTGGGTGAAACCGAAGGTTTCGCAAGTATTCATGTGACTGAGCCAACTTTGAAAATTCAGATTGCTGCCAACAGTTCTCCATTTGCTGGTAAAGAAGCAGAGTTTTCGACGATTCGCCAATTGGCAGAACGTTTGAAAAAAGAGCAAAAAACCAATTTGGGTTTGCGTTTAGAAGCCCAAGAAGGGGGTGCTTTTACTGTGGCTGGTCGTGGTGAACTGCATTTAGCAGTGCTGATTGAGACCATGCGTCGTGAAGGCTACGAAATGGAAGTGAGTAAGCCTCAAGTCATTTTTAAAGAGGAAAATGGCCATCAGACAGAACCTTTTGAAGAATTAACCGTGGAAATTGAAAGCCAATATGTGGGCGTGATCACCGAAGAACTCGGTCGTCGACACGCAGAGTTATTGGACAGCTTTACCAACGATAAAGGGGTGGCGCGGATGGTTTACAAAATTTCCAGTCGAAATTTATTGGGTTTTCGTACCAGCATCTTAACCAAAACTCGTGGGAATGGCATTTTTGCTAGTCGTTTTTTGGGTTACGAGCCACTTCAAGAAAGCTCACTGCGTTTGCGCAATGGTGTTTTGGTTGCGACAGAGGGTGGAATGGTGACGGCCTACGCTTTGGAAAGTGTTCAGCAACGCGGAAAAACTTTTGTTGATCCCGGCGACCAAGTCTATGAAGGACAAGTGGTTGGTTTGCGAAATCAACAAGGTGATTTGGATGTGAATGTCTGCAAGGCTAAACATTTGACGAACTTCCGCTCCAATGCTGACGTGCTCACCGTTTTGGATGCCAGCAAGAAAATGAGTTTGGAAGAAGCTTTGGATTTCATTGAGGATGATGAACTTCTCGAAGTAACTCCACTGAATCTGCGCTTGCGCAAAAAATATCTCAACAAAATTCAACGGCTGCGTGCGGCTCGCTAATTCGTCTTTTTTTCGGTCTCGCTTTGGTTTACAATCAGACCTATGGCTGTCTTCTCACAACCGCTCGCTGCACTTCTCCGTCCTAGTTCACTTGATGATTTTATTGGTCAAGAGCACCTGGTCGGTTCGGGCAAAGCTCTCCGCGTCGCGATTGAACTTCAAGCTGTTTTTTCAATGATTTTTTGGGGTCCACCGGGATCAGGAAAAACCACTTTGGCGCGAATTATTGCCAAACAAACCAATCGAGAGTTTATTGAAATTTCAGCTGTCTCTGCTGGAAAAGCAGAAATGCGCAAAATTGTTGAAGAGAGTCGGCAACAGAAAAGCTTATTGGAAAATTATTTAGCGCCTATTCTTTTTGTTGACGAAATTCACCGTTTCAATAAAGCCCAACAAGATTTTTTATTGCCTTACGTAGAAGATGGTTCCATTATTTTGATTGGGGCGACCACCGAGAATCCTTCTTTTGAAGTTATTTCTGCTTTGCTTTCCCGAACGCGGGTTTTTGTGTTGCAAGCACTGAGCCGAGAAGAATTGGAGCAAGTTCTGTCTCGAGCCTTGCTCTTGCTTGGTGAAAAAAAGAAAAAAGTGACGATTGCCGCTGATGCAAAAGATTTTTTACTGAATTATGCCAATGGTGACGCTCGAAAATTGCTATTGGTTTTGGACAATGCGTTGTCACTTTATGGGAATCTCAAATTAAGTTCACTTAAAAACTCCCTACAAAGTAAATTTCTGAATTATGACAAACAAGGAGAGGAGCACTACAACACGATTAGCGCTTTTATTAAAAGTATGCGCGCCAGTGATGCAGATGCGGCGCTCTACTATCTGGCGCGCATGGTCGATGCTGGGGAAGATCCTTTGTTTATTGCCCGGCGAATGGTTGTTTTTGCCTCGGAGGATATCGGTTTGGCGGCACCGACGGCTTTGGTAGTAGCCAATGCGGTTTTTCGGGCTTGTGAGACGATCGGTTATCCTGAATGTCAAGAAAATTTAGCCCATGGGGTGGCTTATCTTGCTGCTTGTCCAAAAGATCGACGAGCCTATGATGCCTATATGGCGGCTTTGGCAGATGTGAAAGCTCGTGGGAACCTCAGTATTCCTCTTAAATTGCGCAATGCGCCAACGCAATTGATGAAAGATTTGGGCTATAGTCAGGATTACGAGATGTATAAAAAGACGAGCGAGAGTTATTTACCAGATGAACTTGCTGGCAAAAAATATCTAAAAGTTCGCTCTGCAGGCAAGGAAAATTCTTGAACTTGCCCCTTTCCTTGTCTGGACATATAATACCACTGGTAAAAATCAAGCACCCATAGCTCAGTTGGATAGAGCATTTGTTTGCGGAACAAAAGGTCGTGCGTTCGAATCGCACTGGGTGCACGGAGGAAAATATGAAATTTTCAGGTGAAAGAGATACCAATGGAGAGCCTAGACATGTTAATCAAGTAGAAGCTGAGTTGGCAGTGAAAAGTGGATTTCTTAGCAATACAGCCGAAACGAAAAAGAGTCGGGATCAAGAGGATAACAATCAGCAAAGAGAAAGAGAGCAGAAAGATTCCCACTCTTAAATTTTTTAACAAGGAAGGGTCGCATAGTGGCTATTGCATCAGCCTCGAAAACTGACGCTCCTTGTGAGCACCGCGGGTTCGAGTCCCGCCCCTTCCGCCAAGAGCGAGCAAAGCGAGGTCCTGGCGGACGGCCTTTGAGCCGCCGCAAGTATCGATTTTTTCTGGATAGACCCGTCTATTTGTTGAATCAGGTTGATGTGTCCTACTTCTTTTCTTTCAAATTTACCAGATGTGAGTTTTAGAGCCTGTAATTAATAGAAGTATTCCACTATTGGATAAAAGATTAGTGTTGCAAACTTATTTTTATATTTAATAGATCTGGAGAGTGATAACTCAAATATCAAAAATTCAACTTTCAATAAAATTAATTAGTATAATTAAAGTAGGAGAGTAACAAATAATAAAATATAAACTCCAGAAAGTAATACATATGTATGAATTTAATAAAGATGCTCCGATGCCAATCGTAGTAAGAGAAGCAGTTTGCTGCAATAAAAATTACCGGACACTTATAAGTTTAAGTCCCGATTTTAGGAAAATATTAGACATTCAA
>CAZWOQ010000019.1:0-9439 GCA_964635585.1 uncultured Pseudomonadales bacterium
CTAATAGAAAATGTTTATAGTAAAGGTCAATCCCCACGATATCGCTAAGTTTACTACTTTCTTTAAAAGCTTCACGCCGCCATAAATCATTGCCCCAAACCGTGTTAATAATAGGGCGTTTATCGAGACTTCGGACAAGGGCAACTTCTTGGCGAAGAAATTTTTTGGAGATCCAAATAGCTTCGGGTCCACTCGGATCAAGTGCTTCATTTTCTACTTGCCAATGTGTTATACAAGTAAAAGCTTTTAGTTCCTGAACTGTTGCTCGAATGAAATCAAGCACGGCTTGTTGAGTTTCGACATTATGGGGATTCTTTTTGCTTAGTTGCGCTGGCCAATAAAATTCTGGCCAGCGTGGAGCTTTCATGCCCACGGTAAGAACGACAGCTTGCTGGTTTTTTTGGCAAGTTTGCAGAATTTTTTTTAATTCTGAAAAATTATATTTTTTTCTTGCTGTTTCAATCCGATCCCAATAAGCAGCAAGTCGTATATGAGCAAAATGAAAGCGAAGGGCTTCTTGTAAAGCCTCTTCAACATCGAGTCCTAAATACTCAAGATGTGGGTGGCTGAAAGTAATGCCAAAAGGGGGAGACATGTTTGAAGCACGATTATAATGGAAAAGAAGTTTCTTGAGAAGATTGAGCCGTTTCAATGCTATAAAAACTATTAAACTTCATGACAGTTTTGCATGAGGATACTAAAATGAAGTGATTTTAAAAAATGCTTATTTCTAAATTGTCTTTGCGGAGATGAAGGCAGCTTTGCTGCACTAGTCTGGCAGTTGCCAAACGGCGGGATCAAGCACCGATTATTAATTCATTTGATAAAAAATATTTATAAATCAATATTTTTTATCAAGCGGAGATGAAGGGATTCGAACCCTTGAAGCCCTTGCGAGCTCACGCTTTCCAGGCGTGTGCAATCGACCACTATGCGACATCTCCGTGCATCCCACAGCCCAGACAGGCTTGGGAACTCAGGTATTGTATCAAGAAAATGGCATTTGATAAATTAGGGAAGCTGATCGGCGAGAAGTTGCTTTAGCGAGGAATTAGCGAGATGCTGGTCATCGGTGATTTGTGATTTTTCTACCCATTCGATTTCTAAAATTTTCTCTTCCAGACAAGGATTGTGATCAATATCAAATTGAATGTTTTCCTTTGTTGCCTGTACAAGCGAACAAAGGAAGGTCAAACATATGACATGAAAATGGTTATTTTCGTTGGTGAAATACCAGTAACCAAGGAATTTCTCGATTTTTACATCAATGCCGATTTCTTCCTTCACTTCACGAAGGAGAGCCTGCTCAGGGTTCTCGCCGTATTCGATAGTTCCTCCTGGAAGATCATTATATTGGGCCGTAATTTTTCCATCGATAAAATCCGCATCACGCATTACCAAATAATGGTCGCCGTCTTGAATTATGGCCTTCGCTGATACGCGTACAAGTTTGTTAATCATATATAATGGTGAGTATATGGGAAATTTAGAAAAATTCCACCAGAGTTTTGCAAAAGAGGCCAATCCTGCACAGGCCAAAAATCTTCAACGTTTTTTTAAAACGGCACCTGGTCAGTATGGCGAGGGTGATTATTTTCTTGGTATAAAAGTTCCGCAAACGCGAAGCCTTGTGCGACGCTTTGCGAAGGAGTTGGACTTTGATGATATCAGAAGCATTTTACAAAGCGCTCATCATGAAGAGCGTTTAGCAGCTTTGCTTATTCTCCTTACTTGGTTTCAAGAAGCGGAAAAAACAGCAGATCAGGCTCAACAAAAAAAGATTTATCAATTTTATTTAC
The DNA here is from genome assembly GCA_964635585.1 of uncultured Pseudomonadales bacterium. Classification (GTDB taxonomy): domain Bacteria; phylum Patescibacteriota; class Microgenomatia; order UBA1400; family PJMF01; genus UBA1364. Next base: position 1,800 of record CAZWOQ010000019.1, read on the forward strand.
AAAATAGTACTCGTGTGAATAACTGGGATCTGGTGGATTTAACAGCTCCAGGGATTGTTGGTGCCTATCTTCTGGCGCACTCTGCGGAGCGAAAGGTTCTAAACAAACTGATTCATTCAAAAAATCTCTGGCAACCGCGAATCGCTATGTTGGCAACCTATCCTTTTATTAAGGTTGGACAATTGTCAGTGGCCTTAGATGTGGCGCAAAAACTTCTTTTTCATCCTCATGATTTAATGCATAAGGCGGTAGGTTGGATGCTCCGTGAAGTTGGGAAAGTCGATGAGAATGTCTTGCTTGAATTTCTTCGCTCGCATTACCAAGAATTGCCGAGAACTACCTTGCGCTATGCAATTGAACGCTTTCCGGAGCAGCAGCGCAAACAACTCCTCTTAGGAAATTTTACTTAATGAACTTCGCTTGATAGCCAGTTTTTTCAATGGCTTGCCGAAGTTTTTCAATACTTGTTTTTGTCTCATCGAATTCGACTACAGTTTTTTGTTGGGCATAGTTACTTTGGCTTTTTAAAACGCCGGGCAAATCTTCCAGAGTGCTATCAATGAGAAGAGTACAACTACTGCAGTGTAGACCCGAAAGCGCAAAAAGTGCTTTCCCATTGTTTTTTTCTTGATTTTTTGTATTTTTTTTCAAAAAATTAAACATTTTTTCCTTTATATAACTTCCATAATGCCTGTGTACATCCCCATAGAACAGGAATAGCTATATTTGCCTTTTTTCTCTGGGGTAAAGACAAAGGTTTTTCTTTGGTTTGAAGCGACAACGCTATGAATGCCAAAGGATTGCATGACAAAACTTTGGGCACAAGAGTACACTTGGCCACTCTCTAGTGTCAGCTCAACTGGAACACCTTTTTTCACAGTAAAGTATCTAGGTGTATAACCATTATTTTCGATTTGGATAGTTACTTTTTGCTGACCATTAATAATTTGGCTATTTTCTGAGTCCCGTTTTTGAAAGCGACTGAAAATTTTCTGTGAATTGATCGGCGCATTAGCAGCGATGAGGGCAGCATTTAGGGTATAAAGTCCAATGATAATTAAGAGAATAGCGGCAAGTTTATTAAAATAACTGTGCCATTTCTGTGTTAGTTTCATGGTAAAAACTCCAAGAAAAGTAAAGATGGGGAAAGTACCGAGTACAAAGAAAAACATAGTGAGGGCACCCTGAAGGGCACTCCCACTGCTCATGGCCAGAATTTCCATACTTTGGGTAACTCCACAAGGAATAAATACACTGAGCAGACCAAGCACTGCGGGGGCAAAGAGCAAGTTACTCTCTTTGTTGTTTTTTAAGAGTTTTCTAACAAAACTTGGAGACTGAAATGAAAGATAGCGGAAGATAGGATGAATTTCCAAAAAATTAGCAGCTGTAGCAAGGATGAAAAGAGCAGCAAAAATTTGCAGAGCAATTTGGAGATGAAGACTTATGCTCAGGGTTTGTCCGAGCCAACCTAAAAAGAAACCTAAGACACTATGTGAAAGTAATTTTGCGATTAAAAAACTAATAACCGGTAAAAAGTCTTTTTTGCTAAAAATATTACTTTGTTTCTTTTTGGAAGAGCTTTTTTGAGTAACTTCCGCTTTTTCTTGATTGGCTATAACACTTGCTAAAAGTCCTCCTTGTACACTTGCACAAGTTACTCCTCCTGAGGTTAAGCCAGTAAGAAAAATTGCAAAGAAATTCATAATTTTATTCCTCCGTGAGTTGAACTGTTTTTAATTTCAGCGCATTGATAACGACGGTGACACTAGAAAACGCCATGGCAATTCCGGCGATGGCAGGATTGAGTACAATTCCAAATGATGGATAGAGAATCCCTGCGGCCACGGGAATGCTGAGAATATTGTAGAAGAAAGCCCAAAAAAGATTTTGGTGAATGGTTCGTAATGTGGCTTGGGCAATTTTTACAGTCATTGGGAGCTTATTCAGATTTCCGCTTAATAGAGTAATGCCAGCTGATTCAATGGCAATGTCGGTACCAGTGCCCATTGCAATACCAATATCAGCAACGGCTAATGCTGGAGCATCATTAATTCCATCTCCCAGCATGGCAACGCGATGACCCTCTTGCTGTAACTGCTGAATAATCTCAGCTTTATTGACAGGTAGAACTTCGGCAAAAACACGATCAATCCCAATTTGCGACGCAATAGCTTCAGCCGTCTTTTGGTTATCCCCCGTGAGCATTGCAACTTGGATGTTATGCCGATGTAGTTTTTCAATTACACTTTTTGCTTCAGTTTTAACGCTGTCACTTAAACTACCAACAGCGATAATGTGTTTGCGAGTCATGAGTAAAATAGCTGTTTTTCCTTGTTTAGAAAAATTCTGCAGTATTTGTTCATCAATAGAAAGTTGGAGCTCTTTGGCTAAAGTTTTGTTTCCGGCGAAATACTCCTTTCCAGCGATATTGCCTTTGATTCCTCTTCCGGTTAAAGCTTTGAAATTTTTAACACTTAAGAGAGAAATTCCTTGTTTTTCCGCAGCTCTTAGAATCGCTTCCCCTAAAGGATGCTCTGAATATTTTTCAAGTGAAGCTAAAAGCTGTAGACCTTTTTCTTCGCTTAAATCACTGAGTGTTTGCCAGTCCTGAAGTTTTGCTTTACCTTGAGTAAGAGTGCCAGTTTTATCAAAGATGACGAGAGAAATTTTTTGGAATTTTTCGAGACTTTCTGCATCTTTGATAAGAATGCCATTCTGGGCAGCTTTTCCTACGCCAACAATAACTGCCATTGGTGTAGCCAAACCCATCGCGCAGGGACAAGCAATGACTAATATACCAACAAAACTGAGTAAGGCCATGCTAAAAGCTTGAGAAAATGGATAAAATTGCGAGCCGATGCCAAGCCAAGCCACAAAAACCGCAACTGCGAGAAAAAGAACAACTGGCACAAAAATAGCCGAAATTTGGTCGGCTAACTTTTCGATAGGAGCTGGCGAGTTCTGGGCTTTTTCGACAAAGCTAATGATTTGAGCAAGTACTGTTTCTTGGCCAACTTTTGTAGCTCGAAGCTGTAAAAAACCTTGTTTATTCAGTGTTCCACCAATGACAGAATCAGCAACCTTTTTATCTACGGGAAAAGCTTCACCCGTAATCATAGATTCATCAATTGCGCTGTTGCCAGAGAGAATGACCGCATCAGTGGGAATTTTTTGGCCGGGTTTCACAAGCAGAATGTCTCCCACAATGACTTCTTCAATGGGGATTTTCTGCTCTTTTCCAGCGCGAAGAACAACGGCGGTTTTGACTTGTAAGTTGAGAAGCTTTTCAATGGCTTCACCTGTTTTTAATTTTGAAGCAGCTTCTAAATATTTCCCAAAAGTGATAAAAGCAATGACGACGATAGTAACGTCATAGTACAGGATACTCGTGTCAATAAATGCTGAGAAAACTTTTCCAAAAGCAGAAATAAGAAAGCTATAAACAAAGGCAACGACTGTTCCTATGCCGACTAAAGTGTCCATGTTAGCAACTTTATAACGGAAAAACCTACCAATGGCTTGAATGTATTGTTGCCCAGCAACAAATAAGGTGTAGGTTGCCATGATTGGCATAAGGTAATGGAAGAAATTTTGTAAAATTTCTGGAATGTTGGGAAAAATTTGTAGCCTGATGCCAGTTTCCCAAAACATCATGGAGATACTCAGAGCTGCGAATGTTAAAAGCACCCGTAGTTGTTTTCTCATTTGTCGGAGCTCTTCAAGTTTTCTTTTTTTGTTTTCAGAATCTTTGTTTAGCAGAGACATCTCATGGCTAGCATGCAGAGAATGTTGTGATGTTGAGTTTACTTGGGATAAGGCATTCTCCTGTTGCGAAGCTGTTTCTCTTGATTGACGATTGTTTGTTTGTAATTGATAACCAAATTTTTTAAGCTCAGTATTCAGCGCAGCGAGGGAAGTTTGTTGTGGGTGGAAGCGAATGTCAGCAGTTTCAGTCGCATAATGCACCGCCACTTTTTCAACACCCGCAACTTTTTCAAGTTGTTTGCGGATAATATTCGCGCAGGAAGTACAGTGCATGCCAGAGACAGTCACAGTTTGACTTTGTGCTTTCTGGTTAATCTTGGACATAATTCCTCGGGTTTTCTTCAAACTTTTTCAAACAGCCACTGGCACAAAAATAGTAGGTCTTTCCCGCGTGCTGGCTCGTAAAAAGATTTTGCTGAGTTGTCACTTGCATGTGACAAACAGGATCGTGGGCTAAAGGGAGGAGGTTATAAAGAGGGTTATCGCTCTGTGCGAAATGCTCGTCTCCAGTTACTTGTTCAGAGAGGAATGCTCGAATAGCATCACAAGCCTCAACAATTTTTTTATCAACCAAAGCGTAACTCATCTGTTTGCCATCTTTTTCGCAATAAACAACATGAGCATTTTTAAGAATGCTCAAGTGTTGACTGACATTTGCTTGTGGTAAGTCAAGCATAGAATAAATTTCTCCGACTGTGAGCTGTTGATTTTGCAGAAGGTAGATAATCTCCAGACGACGTGGGTGAGCCAGTGCTTTAAAAATATCAGCACATCGAGAAAAGTTACGCAAATACATATTCGAAGTTTAGAATATATCGCGGGGGCTGTCAATCTCTGATTTTTGCCACTATGGCTGTTGTTGCTCGAGACTTCTTTCAATTTCTGGAGCAACTTGAAGTTCAAAGTCAATTTCTTTGTGCTTCAGTTTTTTGCGAAGCCGTAGGGCCAATGGCAATAAGAATACGAAGCCCAGTGCCGCCATAAAAAGCGAAATCCATAAAAAAGGCATTCCACTTTTTTGACTTAACCAGCTAAAAACTAACATGATTCCCGTATAACTGAGGGCGATGAGCATGCTGAGCGTAGAAATAGCAGTTGCTCGATTTTTACTGGCAAAACAGAGATTACTCAATTTTCCAATAACGTTCCAACGGCAGCTCGAAATAAAAGAAAGCATGAAAACTACCAAAACAACACTGACCACAGAAAAGTTTAATGCCAGTGCCAACCAAGTGATACTGGGCACGATAGCCAGAAATAAAAAGACTTGTGAAAGGTTCTCAAACAGCTTTTTATTCAGCATAAATCGGAAAAGATAGACATTCAGTAAATTCAGAACTGGCAGAATTACTCCAATTTGGAAAGTTGATAAACCCACAGCTGTCATGCTGATATTTTTTAGACTGATTACCATTGGCCAACTGACCACTGCAAGCAAAATGTAGTAGAAGGAGATGTGTCGAGCGCGGCTATTTTTAAACAGCTCTCCAAAACCCTCTTTGGTTTGTTTCAAATAATTGCGCAGCGTAAACTTCTCACTATCGATGTTTGGCTCTTGCAGCTGACTCGCCCAAAAGGCAGCGACAAGATATGCAAGACCCGTCAAAATAGCTGGTAAATAGATGTTAAATTGATATACAACTCCACCAATTAAAGTACTTAAAGCCATGCCCCAATAAAAACGAATTTGTAACCAATTCATAAGTTTCGGGAAAGTACGCTCTTGGTGACTCTGTTTCAAGGTATCAAAGGTAAGAGCTTCTTTGGCTCCACTAATCAACGCTTCGCCAATGCCGAAACACATCGAAAAAATCATGAAACTCCAAAAATCATGGGCTTGAGTAAAAAGGAGGTAACCAATTCCATCAAGTAAATATCCCAAAGTCACGGTAGTTTTTCGGCCAAGGAGATCAGCCAATGCTCCTGTTGGAAGTTCGAGAGCTAATTGTGTAGCGGCAATTGCCGCTTCAATCACTGCGATTTCTGCTAAAGACAGAAATCGCAGTTCAAAACTCACCCAAACGGGAATTAAAAACATAAAAGAACTCGTAATTTCCAATAAACGGATATACCGAAGATTATGTTGGTAGAAAGGCAACTTTGGCTGGTGCTTTTGCGTCAAAAAAAACATAGACCGCTTTTATATAAAAAGGGTGCTTCACAAAAAAGAAAATGAATTGAGAATTTGAAATCCCCGATCTCAATGCAGGCTTCTTGGAAACTCCAGTAAGTATGATATCACAAAATCTGCTGTGAAAACAAGCTTTTTTATTCTAAGTACGTAAAGAGATACATAATAAGTATCCCCAAAGCAAAAGCAGCTAAAGCGCCGAGCAGCCGGCTGCGTTTCTGTTCGTTACGAATTTCCGGCAAGAGGTCAGCTGCAGCGATGTAGAGAAATCCGCCTGCGGCAACGGCGAGAAGAATTCCAAGCATTTCTTCAGAGGCTAAAAGAAAATTGCCCACGAATACGCCCAGAATAGCGAAAAGAGAAACAAAGAAATTAAGGAGAATAGCCTTGCCTTTTTCGATACCTGCGTGCAAAAGTACTCCGAAATCACCAAATTCTTGGGGAAGTTCATGAAGCGCAATGGCTAAACTTGTTCCGAGGCCGATTCGCCAGTCAACGGCAAAACTTGCCGCAATAATCAAGCCGTCAATAAAATTATGGACGGAATCACCGATTAAATTCATGTAACCTAAACTATGCACATGACAGTTTTCCTCATGACAGTGATGCCATTGGAAAACTTTTTCGATAAGAAAAAAGGCAATAAATGCGAGAAAAGTAATTCGTAAAGCAGTTGTTGCTTCCAGGGTTTCGAGACTCTCCGGTAGTAAATGAAAAAATGCATCTGCCATCATTGTTCCGGCGGCTAAAGACAAAAGAAAAATAATGATGCTTTGTAATTTTTTTTGCGGAATGCGCAGTGAAAAAACGCCCAGCAAAGAAAAAACGCTCATGAGTGCAGCCGAGAGCAAAGCAAAAAAAAGTGATGACATGTTTCCTTTTAAAATAATGATGACAATCTATATATTGTAACAAAGTTGTCTAGTAGGAAAAAGTGTGAGCCTGGGAAAATCACAAAGCACCTCTTTTCGCTCACTTCACTTTGCATTACAATAAAACTATGTTTGGTTTCGATCCTTTTCTTGTTCGAACAAAACTGACTAATCCTCAAGCTCGTCACCTTGTGTTTATGGCTCATACTGATGAAGCCGTTCAGCGTTTTACCCATGATGAAATTCGTTTTGCTGATGTCAAAACAGTTCGGAATTGGGCCTCGGAGCGTTTTTTGGTGGTTTTTTCTCCACGGAAACAGCCTCAACAATTGGCGGCGCTTGTTTGGTTTTCTCATGAGTCAGCGGCTCTAACTGGAGTGAAGGCGATGACGACAATGGGAGTTCGGGTGTATCCGCCTTTTCGCGGGAAAGGCCTTTCTCTTGCTCTGACACAGCAAGCTGTTCATCGGGCTTTAGAAAAGGGCTTTTTGAAAAAAGGTCAGCAGCTTTGGTTGCGGGTTCATCAAGACAATGCTGCAGGTTTGGCGCTCTATAAGAAACTCGGTTTTAGCTTAGTTGATCAGGCGGAAAATCAGTGCTTTTTGGAAATGAAGTTGAGGTAGATGAGAAAGGAGCCAAAATTCGGAGAGTTTCAATACGGTGATGATTGGTATAATGGAATTCATGAGCCACTTGTCACAAAGGAGGTGTGGGACAAAGTACAAAAACAACTACTTACTCCTCCAAAGAAATGGCATAAAAAGAAATTTCCATTCAAGACACTTTGTATTTGCGGATCATGTGGTGGTGGCGTCACTGCTGAAGAAAAATATAAAAAACTTAAGTATGGTGGATATAACAAATATGTT
>CAZWOQ010000020.1:0-9373 GCA_964635585.1 uncultured Pseudomonadales bacterium
GGCAAATACCAATCGGCCTCTTGACGCACAAGAGCATGTTTCTCTTCTCGTTCCGCTTCCTTGCTCAAACCCGATTCTTTCTTGACGAGATTTCCTTGGCAGTAGCTAATGATTTTTGAAGTAACCAACAAAACAGATTTATCTGGCAAAACACCTTGAGCGTGTTGCTCAATTGCCGCCGTGATCACGGAAAAAAGATCATCATGTGGCTGCACGAGTTTTGTTCGCAGAGCTTGAACTTTCATTGTGCTCTTTCCATTTCTGGCAATCCTTGAAGTTGATATGCCTTTTGCAAAGCTTGGATAAGTCTTGCCACTCCATCTTCTGCATTACTATAATTCAAGATTAATGGTGCCGCCTCTTGGACTTCTGGCTTAGCGTTTGCCATCGCGATTCCCCAAGAAACTTGCTGGAGCAATTCTAAATCATTGAGATTGTCACCAATACCCGCTACCTTTTCTTTGGGAATATTCAGTAATTCGGCTAATTCTAACATCGCCGTGTGCTTATTTACTCCCGCTCGCGTAATATCGTAATATGGCAAACCAGAGTAACCAATCATTCTTTTGGCTTCAATTTCATTGATTTGACTAAGACTTCCCACAAAATTCTCTACTTCAGGGTTTAACTGTGAAATCACCAAAAGAGATGTTGACCAAGAATTGAGACCTGTCGCTAAATCATATGTAACATCGGGAAAAGCTTTCTCACGATGTTCTTTCATTTTTGGATCACAATAAAACACTTCCCCTTGACCGAAGCCAAACGCTGCTCCCCGTTCTTCCGCCCCCTGAGCTAACTCTTTTACCAAATCCGAATCCAGACGTCGCTCAACGAGTGTATTGCCAAGACTATCAATAATTGCTGCTCCCCCACAAATAATATGTAAGTCTTTGGGTCGCTTTTCACGAAAAATGGGCAGAACACTATTCACCAAATTAGCGTAGTGGCGACCAGTACAAATTCCCAAACGAAAGAGCTTAGCCTCTGGACTTTGCCAAAATTCTTGCAAAGTCCGTCTTGTTGCTTGGGAAATTCTCTTATTTGGATCTAAAAAGGTTCCATCAAGATCCATCAACAGAAACTCAGGTAGAAATGACGGCAGTTCTCCTCTGCTGAAATACTTCGCCAACTCTGGCGACCACTCATTCGTCATGGGACTCACTAACACCTCTTTTTCTTTTAACATTTTTCGTGTAAGGTAAGCATATAATGAGCTGATTGTACAACAGCAAGTAAAGGTGAGTCATGCCAAAAAATCCTCCTTCTCAATATCGAGCCCTGCTTCAAGAAATTCTTGACCATGGTGTTCGTGTCCAAACCGCACAAGAAGTAGATGCGCTAACAGTGATGGGCCCAAAACCTATGCATTTTAAACTCTCTGAGGGCTTTCCAATGATCACTGAGCGAAAAATGAGCGAAAAAATCTGGAAACAAGCGATTGGAGAAATTATTGCTTTCATCAATGGTGCCCGAACGCTAACAGAACTTGAGTCCTACGGTTGCAATTGGTGGCAAGCTTGGGGAACCCCCGAAAAAGCTGCCAAACGCGGCTTAGAAGTGGGTGATCTCGGTCCTGGTTCCTATGGCGCTGCTTTTGCTGACTTCCCCACCAAAGAAGGCGAAGGCTTCAACCAATTTGCCATGATTCTCCAACAAATGCGTGAACGTCCAGAGCTACGCACCCATTTCATTTCTCCTTGGGTACCGCAATACACTATTCGTGTCAAAGGTCGCCAACAAAAAGTACTCGTTTGTCCTTGTCATGGTTGGATTCACTTGCGCATTATCGATAATAAATTGACGCTGCACATGTTCCAACGTTCTGCTGATGTGCCAATTGGTGTTCCTTCTAACATGATTGAATATGGCGCTTTAACTATGATGATTGCTCAAGCTTTGGGTTTGGAGGCTTACGAATATATTCATAGCTTCTCTGATGCACATATTTACGTTGACCAAGTTGATAAAGTGAAAGAAATGCTCGAACGTGAAGCTCGACCTTTACCAAAAATGTCTCTTAATCCTGAAAAAACGGATCTGTTCAGTTTCCGGGTAGAAGATTTCACACTGAGTGATTATCAACCCCATCCCGGCATTTGGGATATTCCTGTCGCTGTATAGACAATGAAAAAGGAAGCATGACAGCAAAAAAAACGGATTTCATTAATATCAATAACACAAGACTTGAAGACCAAAAAGAAGTCATGGAAGCAATTGGTGAAGCGGCACTTTGTCCATTTTGTCTAGAAAATTTGCGGAAATATCATAAACAACCAATTCTGAAAGAAGGCAAATACTGGATTCTCACCAAAAATCAATGGCCCTATGAACACAGCAAAGAACACTTTTTGCTCATTTACCGGCAACACGCTTGTCGTCTTCAAGACTTAGATCCAGCAGCCGGAGAAGAACTTTTCCGCTTTTTGGCTGAACTCGAAAAAGATTGGCAACTTCCTGGAGGAGCTTTGGCGATGCGTTTTGGTGATACGGATTATTCCGCTGGTTCCGTCAATCATTTGCACGCACAGTTGATCGTACCAGATATTGAACAAGCTGACTTTCAGCCAGTTCGCGTAAAAATTGGCTTGCAGTGGGAAAAACGCCAAAAATAAACTTCCTTGTTACAACTGATAACAATCTTTTGCTTTACTACTCTTCGCTTGCTCTTCACGCAATTGAGCTAATTCAGCATCATCAAAAATCACTTGCGTCACTTCTACTCCTGAAGCTTGGAGAACCTCCAAACCATCAAGCACTGCATAACCAGTGGCAAAATACAATCGTTTCACACCCGCAGCGGCAATTTGTTTAGCACAAACTGGACAAGGAAAAGTTGTGCAATACATTTCAGCTCCTTCTAAAGGAATCCCCATTTTTGCCGCGGAAGCGATCAATTCTGCTTCTGCGTGAATAGAGCTACTAAACTCAATTCCTTCGCCACTCTGAAAAAAGCAACGAGGATCACCCAACTCATTTTGCTGATCTCGACTCGGTAAATGTCGGTTGTACGCATAAAGCAAAACCTGATCATCCCGAAGTAAAATTGCTCCCACTTGCCGCCACCAATCCGTACTAAAATTTGCTTGTTTGAAAGCTGCCTGCATTAAGCGCCGCTCGAGCTCTCCCTTTGTCACTTTAATATTTGCTTCCGGCATTTTTTCTTGAACAATAGAATTTTTATCCCAACGCAAAAATAAAGGTTCGAGACGAATTTTCTCAGCCAATTCTGGATATTCATCCTGGCATTTTTGCTGGAAATACTGACCAATATCGTCGTTACTAAGAATTACTTGCTCATAGTTATTTAAAATTTTTGGCAAATTTTCTAGAGAAAAAAGACTAATTTTTCCAAGAATTTGCCAAGATTTTAGCGCGACTTCAACAAAGTTCTCGTCTAAATAGCGGAGATCTTTTTGTAAATAGTGAAACTCGGGAAAACTCAGCAGTTCTTCACGAGTAAAAAGAAAGAGGTCAGCAGCTTGTTGCTCTTGAAAAAATTCTTGATAGCTCCGATGTAAAACAGGAACGTACAAAATAATGGCAGTTTTCATACTTCTTTTCTAGCGCAATTCCATCAAAACTTCTTCAACTGTTTTGAGCAATTTATCGCGCAAAGTCCGTTCTAACTTTTTACTCGTTTTCATTTGCATTAAGCGAATTTTGGCAGTTGTCGAAGTTATTGCCATTGGCGCTAACACTACCACCTGCCCACAGATTTTTTCCAACTCTTGAATACGTTCCGCTGTGTAAGTTTGACTCGTTGCCACTAAAACATCTGGCTGAATTGCCTTGATCAAAGAAAATTTTACGGCGGAATTTTTTTTCAACACCACATAGTCAACTGATTTTAAATGAGTCAACATTTCCATTCTCTCACTTTCAGGAACAATGGGACGATTCGGCCCTTTTCGTTGCCGCACTTTTTGATCGCTATCAACACCAACGAATAAAACATCTCCATAGCGTTTGGCTTCAGCACAATAACGAGCATGACCAATATGCAATAAGTCAAAAGATCCCTGTGTCAAAACAATTTTCTTTTTTTTCGCCCGCAGTGCTTTCACCAAAGGCCTAACTTCTCGAAGAGTCAAAACATTTTGACAATTATTCGTGGTTTTCGTCATCTGAAGTTTCTAAGAGGTATGGCACCTCGTGTTTAAATGCTACTTTGCGTAAACGCTGTAAGATTCGCTCAATATGATCAGGAGCAAAATCCAAATTGTGAGGGAGTTGTTTTGGAGTTACTCCACCCTCAATAAGTTGAAAAAGGACTTGGTCAGCTTCGGTGTAGGAAAAACCCAACTCATTCTCGTCACTTTGCCCTTCCCAAAGTCCTGCGGAAGGTGCTTTTTCTAGAAAAATAACTGGCAAGCGCAAAAACTCAGCCAACTGGCGAACTTGGGTTTTATAGAGATGGCGCAAAGGTTCAATATCAGAGGCTTCATCACCAAAACGAGTAAAATACCCCAAATAATGTTCCGATTTATTTTCTGTTCCCACCACTAATGCCGAAAGCTCCTTCGCTCGATCATAGGTCAAAATCATACGCAAACGAGCCATGATGTTGCCTAAACGAAGACTTGCCTCCGCCGCAGTTCCCGTGATTTGTAAACTCTTGCTGAGCGCCTCAACACTCGATTGAATATTGATCACCCGACACTGCTGCTTTTCGATCCCCAAATGATCAATGATCGTCCAAGCATCAGTCATATCTTGTTTTGCATAGGGCATAAGAACTGGAAATACTCGGTCTTTCCCTAAAGCTTGACTCGCCAAGGTTACTGCCAAAGCACTATCGATTCCACCAGAAACTGCCACGACAGCATTTTGAAGTTTCGTCTGCTGAAAGCGCTCTTGAAGAAAGCTTTGAATTCGCTTGACCTCGGCAACGGGATCAAGCAAAAGAAGTGACTGCAACGAATCATTCGACATCTTTTTTACTTACCTTTACCCCAACTAAATCAATTTGGGGAAAATTATCGCGAACCAATTTCCAAAATTTCTCAGAAAGTTGTTGGGAATATTGACTAAAACTACCCCGGCCCATGGCACTGCAGAGTCGACGATCGTATTCGCGAATGACATCAAGAACTTTTTGGCCAATTCGATGAAATTCCGCCTCATGTGTAAGAGCATCCTTTGCAAATTCTTTACTAATTGCTTGAAATTCTGTAAAAAGGCCTGCCTGCGCTGCTAACATCTGCTGGTAGTATTCTTGGTATTTTGTTTTTGCCATAAATTTCAACTCCCCTTCTCAACAAGAAAGAGAGATTCCTGTTTACTATACCTTAACACACTGGGACTGACAAACTGTTGGCAATCCTCTCCCCGAGCCAACCGTTGACGAATCTCCGTTGAAGAAATCTCTACGCTGGGAAAATCCGCTAGAGGCCACATGTTTTCATAAAGTGGCACAAAAGGATAGCCCAAACGGGGATAAACCAGAACAGGAAATTCTGCCAATAAATGATGAAAATCTTGACCCTCACGATCACTCCATAAATGAAAATTTGCCAAATTATCTGAACCAATCAAAAAAAAGAACTGATGTTCTGGATATTGTTGCCGCAAAGCTCGCAAAGTGTCCGCCGTATAACTCATTTCCCCACGATCAATTTCATAACTTTCCATACGAAGCCGAGCCGCATATTGAGGAAAAGCCTGCTGAAAATCTTTCAGAAACAATGTAAGAAGCTCTAAACGTTGAACTTTAGCGGAGAGAGATTTCCCAAAAGAATGCTGTCCAACGGGAAGCAACCAAATTTCATCAGCAAGAATATCTTCTCCGTGATAAGAAAACTTCCGACGGAGCAACTCTAGCATCATCTGCCAATGGCCAAGATGAGGCGGATGAAAAGAGCCACCAAAAACCACTATTTTCATGTCTATTTCGTTTGCGCAGTGACCTTTTTAGAGGTCACTTTTTTTGAGGCAGTTTTTTTGGAAGTTCGACGAACAACGCCCACTTTTGCCACTTTTTGGGGGCGGCTTTTGCTGGACGTTTTTTTACTGGTTTTTGCAGCGGCAGAAGTTTTCACTGTTTTTTCTTCTGCAGCAGGCTCTTTTTTCTTGAACCGAGCTTTCCATTCCTCACGTTTTCGCTTTACTTCTGCCCACTCTTTAGCTGTCAAACGAAAACCTGGCTCTGGTTTTTTCCAAGAAGCCCAATCGCACTCTGGATAGCGTGAACAGCCGAAAAATTGTTTCCCAAAGCGAGTGTTTCGAACAATAATGTCACCCTGCTGACAAAGTGGACATTTTTGATCTGGTAATGTCTCCACAATATTTTCTGTGTACTTACAATCCGGAAAGCGGCTACAACTCTTGAATTTGCCAAAACGACCACTGCGAATCACCACTTTGCCCGCTTCTTTGGCAGGCAGCTCTCCTGCCGCTACCAATTTTTGACACTCAGGACAAAGCTCATCAGTTTCTTCAACCGGAACGGCAACTCTGTCCGCATTCTTACTCACCGAGGCTATTTTTTTTGCGAGCGGTTTGTAAAAGACATCAATAACTTTCTCCCACTCTTTCTCTCCTCGTGAGATCCTATCCAAATCTTCTTCCATTTCTGCCGTAAAATCATAATCCATCAAATCAGGAAAGTGCTCTAAAAGAAAATCGCTCACAGTCATACCAATCGGTGTCGCGAAGAACTTTCGCTGTTGGCGCTCAACATAGCCTCTTTCTACAATCACGGAAATAATCGAGGCGTAAGTACTTGGTCGACCAATCCCCCGCTTTTCTAATTCTTTCACCAAAGAAGCATCATTGTAACGCGCTGGAGGCTGAGTGAATTTTTGCAGAGAAAAAAGATCATGCAAATCAAGAAGATCATTGACTGCCAAATCTGGAATCAGCGCATCTTCACCTGTCTGAAAAAGTTTTCGCCAACCCGCAAATTTCAACACTGAACCAACAACTTTCAAACCATACTTGTGATGTCCACCAGGCTTTTTCGCTTCAACTTGAACAGTAGTCTGGTCATAAACAGCTTCGGCCATTTGCGAAGCCAAGAAACGCCGCCAAATAAGATCATACAATTTCTGGTGCTGCTCAGTGAAACGACTTGATTTTTCTAAAACCATTTCTTTACTAATAGTCAAATCTGTTACCCGAATTGCCTCATGTGCCTCTTGGGCATTCTTTGCCGTTTTAGCAAAATGGCGGGCCTCTTTTGGTAAAAATTCCGCTCCAAAAGTGTCCTGAATGTACTGCCGAGCTTTCTCCACCGCTGAAACTGCTAAATTAAAAGAATCCGTACGGTGGTAAGTAATAAGCCCCTCTTCATAAAGCTGTTGCGCCAAAGTCATGGTTTGCTTCACAGAAAATCCAAAAGCCGTTGCTGCTGCCTGTTGTAATAAAGAAGTTGTAAACGGTGGCAAACTTTGCCGTCGACGCTCAACCTTTTCTACCGCAGTTACCCGATATTCCGCTTCTTGCAGATCAGCAACTATCTGTTCTGTCTGCGATTTTTCTTTCAGCGCAAGCTTCTTATCATCTTGTTTTTCTAAGGAAAACACCGCAATTGCTGCGGGAGTTTTGGCGAGAACCTTACCTTCTTTACTAAAAACCTGAGCTTTTTGCGTCAAGCTCCCTTGCTTTGCTAAAGCTGTAGAAACTTCCCAAAATTCCTCTGGCTTGAAAGCCGCAATTTCTCGTTCCCGTTCAACAATTAAACGCAAAGCGACCGACTGGACTCTTCCCGCAGATAAACCTCGACGAATTTTCCGCCACAAAACAGGCGAAATTTGGTAACCCACTAAACGATCCAAAACTCGGCGAGCTTGTTGAGCATCGACCAAATTCATTTGCAGTTTTCCAGGATGAGAAATTGCCTGAAGTACTGCCTCTTTCGTAATCTCATGAAAGACTGAACGAAGATAGCGATCCTTACTTGCTGTCGAAGTCGTTTTCGTTTTTTTTGCCCGATCATCATGCTCAAGCAAGTATTTCACATGCCAAGCAATCGCCTCACCCTCTCGGTCAGGGTCCATCGCGAGATAGACTTTGTCTGCATTTTGGGCAAGTTTACGCAAAGTTGCTACAACTTTAAGTTTGTCTTTACTGATCTCGTACTCTGGTTTATACCCATGTTCAATATCAACACCAAGAGCATTCTTTGGCAAATCACGAACATGACCAACCGAGGCTTCAACCTGGTATTGACTTCCTAAGTAACCTTTTAGTTTCCGTGCTTTGGTTGGTGACTCGACAATCACTAAATCCATACTCCCTTTCTTTTGTTGCATTGTTGGGCGGCTTTCATTCTAAAGCCCATTACGACCGAAATGCAAAACAAAAAGTAGTTTATTGTACAACAGCCTTTCGAGTTGAGAGACTGTACTTCTGAAGAAAACAATCAATTTTGCCCTGAACTTCTAGATTCAAGAGTGCCAAACTCAATTCAAAAAATGGTAAATTGATCTCGGCAACTAACTCAGAAAAACTCAGCGCCCCACGCTCGGCTAAAAATTGCAAAACTTTTTGTTCAGCTGGCGCCAAATTTCCCGACAACTGTGAAACCGCTGCTCCTCTCACAAATGGCAAGTGATAGTCTGCTGCTAAATGAGCCAAAATATCCTTGGCACTCGTCACCGGAATAGCGCCTTGCGTTAAAAGAAACTTCGTCCCTTCACTATAAGGATTACTCACTGGCCCCGGAACAGCAAAAACCAAACGCCCATAATCATTGGCAAAGTGTGCCGTGATATGCGAACCACTCCGGATGGCCGCCTCAACAAGTAAAGTACCAAGTGTCGTGCCCGCAATCAAACGATTTCTTTGCACAAAGTTGCCAGCTTTGGGTGCAACAGAGGGTGGATACTCTGTTAAAAAAATTGCTCCCTGCTCTAGGAATTCTGCAAAAAGTCGCTCTTGGCTTCTCGGAAAACAATGATCAAAACCATAGCCAAGAAAAGCAAGAGTTTTCCCTCCCTGAGCCAAACTGCATTTTTGTGCTGCCACGTCTACCCCCGACATAAAACCGGAAACAACCAAAATTCCCGCCGCTACCAAATCCGGAATGAAATGTTCCAAAAGGGAAGCTCCATAAGCCGTCATCCGTCGTGTTCCCACTACCGCAAGCTGTGGCTGTTGATTAATGAGAAGTCGCGCCGCCGCAGAATCGGCGGCGCGACCAAATAAAAATGGCGGTCTCTCATCTGTCTGCGTCAGCAACTTTGGGTAATCATCTTCGGCAGAATGAAGAAGAAAAACTCCCGAAGCGAGGAGTTCTTGATAGTATTCATAAAAGTTGTGTTCGTTATTAAATTTTAAGATTGACTTAGCAATCTTTTCTGAAATCAATAATTTTGAAAAAAACCGCTCTGGCCTCACCCAAAATTCTTCGGTTTTTATTTGGTAATGT
>CAZWOQ010000021.1:0-9288 GCA_964635585.1 uncultured Pseudomonadales bacterium
AGCTGATCCAAGCTGTAATTCCTCGAGTAACTTTTCCGGAAAACAAAAGTACTAATAAAACGATATTTAACAAAATATACAAAGGAAGCGCCAATTTTCGATAAAAGTGGAAGGGCAACAAGGAAAGAACTCCGAAAATCAGAAATGCCAGGCAAAAGGCAATAATCTGCTTGGCCAGAAGCTGTGGCACAATACTGCTTAATGTCACTAAAGAAATAATGGCAAAGAGAAACAACAAGGCCGGCAAAAAGAATTTTCGCACGCCCATAGCCTACTGGATTCTCCAGGTTTTTTCAAGCTTGAGCTAGAGAAGTAGAGCGTTCTTTTCTCCCTTTTGCAGCTTTGTTTTCGTCTTTCTCTCGATTTCTGCTTGGAAAGCAACTGGCCAGTGAGAAACTTCTGCTGTCACTAAGGCATCCATAGCTAAACCAGCGGCTTTTCGCCACCCTTGGATGCTTCGAATAAGTTCTCTTGCTTCACCCTCCTGGAGCAAACTTTCGGTGAGCTGAAAATCATAATCAACCATTATCGTATCTGATGCTTGCCAACTCACTTTTTTCACATTGAGCTCAGCTGCCAAAAGTTTTTTGAGTTCTTCAGGAATATCTTGAGGTGTTTTCAGAATGAGCTCTGCCAAAGGCTGTCTCGCTTTCACTGCTTTTTCTTTGCGCAGAGCATGCCCCAACTCAACAAGAGCTTGCGCTTGCGTCATAAAGGTCTCAAGTTTTTCGTCTTGCCACTGAGTCGCTTTTGGAAAATCAAGCAAGTGAACTGACTCTGCAGGCTTTTCCCCAGGTTGTAAGTTTTGATATAACAATTCACTGAAGAAAACCGTCAAGGGCGCAAAAAGGATGGCTGAGCGACGAAGGACGGTATAGAAAACCTGGGCTGCTTCTGGGTCAGCCGCCGCTTTAAAACGGTCACGAGACAATCGCAAATACCAAGTTGAAAGTTCATCAACAAAAGGAGGCAACAAACGTGCGGCTCTCATTACATCTGACTGATCGAGGTATTCCTCAAATTGGCGGCGATAACTTTCCAAACGGCTGAGCATCCAACGATCCAAGAGATCTTTCGCTTGTTTGTCCGCAGGAAATTCTTCCATTTGCATATTGGGCTTTTCAACAAAGCTTTTGTAGAAAGCAAAAACATTCCACCAGATCAGGAATACCCTGCGTCGCAAATTCGCCACATCGGTTTCTGAAAAATTCAAAGTTTCCGCTTTTACAACTGGTGAGGAAAGCAAATAGAGTCGCAAAGCATCAGAACCATAGCGATCAAGGATCTGCTTGGGCTCAGGATAATTTTGTAAACGTTTACTCATCTTTTTGCCATCCTCAGCCATGATCAAACCGGTACACATAACATTTTGGTAAGCACTGCTGGGCTGACTCTTTTCTAGAGTAAGCGCTGTTGCTAAGACATGCAGCGTATAGAACCAACCTCGAGTTTGATCCTGACCTTCAGAAATAAACTCCGCAGGGAATGACTTTTCAAAAAGTTCTTGATTTTCAAAAGGATAATGGAGCTGTCCATAAGGCATACTTCCTGACTCATACCAGCAATCGAGAACTTCCGGAATGCGGCGATAGTGCTCGCCCTCAAAATCAAATTCTATTTTGTCAACAAAATGCTTGTGAAGATCTTCTACTTTTTGGCCAGAAAGCTTCTCCAGCTCAGCAATACTCCCAACGCAGTAGAATTTACCAGAATCAGATTGCCAAACTGGAAGGGGAGCTCCCCAATAACGGTTTCTCGAAATCGCCCAATCTCGGACGTTTTCCAACCACTTCCCAAAACGACCATGCTTGATGTGCTCGGGCTGCCAACGAATTGCCTCGTTATTTTCGAGGAGTTCCTTTTTGAAGGCCGTTACTTTCACAAACCAACTATCGGTGGCGTAATTTAAGAGTGGTGTATCACAACGCCAGCAATGAGGATAACTATGCTCAATTTTTTTCTTGGCAAAAAGCTTGCCTTGTCCCGCTAAGTAACGGATAATTTCGATATCCGTTGCTTGAGGGTTATCTTTTGGCTTCACCTCCATACCAGCAAAATCGCTTACCTCATCGGTAAACTGGCCTTCCATAGTCACATGTTGCAACAATGGCAAACCAAGTGATTCACCCAATTTGTAGTCATCTTCACCAAAAGCTGGAGCGATATGGACAATTCCCGTTCCTTCCTCTGTTGTCACAAAATCTGCTGCCACTACTTGAAAGGCCTTCGGAGAAAAGTCTGCAAAATAGGAGAACAGGGGCTCATAATGGAGACCAATGAGTTCTGACGCAGGGACCTCTTTGATAGCATGCCAAGCTTTCTCAGCCATTACTTCTGCAACTCGTTCTTTTGCCAAAACAAAATAGCCAGTTTGGCCCTCTACTTTTCCAACCTCATAAAGCAAAGTCGGATTCACCGCTAAAAGGGTGTTTCCTGGCAAAGTCCAAGGCGTGGTTGTCCAAGCTAAAAGAAAAACTGCTTCCGTTGCTTCAGGCAAAAACTTCTGTCCTTGCAACTGAAATTGAGCAATTGCCGAAATGTCTTTAACAGTTTTGTATCCTTGAGTCACCTCGAAGTTTGATAAGGGCGTCACACAACGGGGACAAACCTGCATAACCTTATGGCTTTTATAAATCAAACCCTTATCCCAAAGTGTTTTAAAAACCCACCAGACACTTTCCATGTAGCTCGCATCCATCGTTTTGTAGGCATGCTTCATATCGATCCAGCGACCAATTCGGCGAATCGTTGTTTCCCATTCATCTGCGTAAGTGAGCACCCGCTGTCGACAGGCTTCGTTAAATTCCGCAATTCCATACGCTTCGATATCGCGCTTACTGTTCAAATTGAGTTCTTTTTCAATTAAATTCTCAATGGGCAAACCATGACAATCCCAACCCCAAACGCGGCGCACGCGCTTTCCTTTCATTGTCTGGTAACGAGGGATCAAATCTTTGATATATGACTGCATTAAATGGCCATAGTGGGGCAGACCAGTGGCAAAAGGGGGACCATCATAAAAGGAAAAGCTCTTATTTTCTGGCCGATTTTCCACTGATTTCTCAAAGGTCTGATCATCATCCCAAAATTGCAATACTTCTTCCTCCAACTGAGCAAAGTCTGGTGGAGTACGAAAATCTTTTTGTTTGATCATAATTACTTTCTGTTTTTCTAGCTGCTGCTACAAAAAAAAGCCCGCCCCGAAGGAAATCCTTCGCAGCAAGGCTTGTTTCAAAAGAAACAAAGGTACCAACCTTGTTTACTTACTTCCAGCGATTACGGGCTTACCCGACTTGTTCTACACCAAAGGTTCTTCAAGTGGCTTACTCTTGATGAGAGCTTCAGGGTCGCCCCAACGCCTTTACAATTATTGGTATTATCCGCAAAAAAACGGGAAATAGCAAGTCGGAATCAAAACCTTATGTCGAAAAAGATTTATTTACGATCGCGCAGAAAGGCCGGCACTTCAAACTCGGCAAATTCCTGATCGCTGTCAACGTCCTCAACTTTATCACTCTGATCAACTCTCTCTTCGTCTTCCTTCTTTTTGAGATTAAAAAGTGCGGAGCGAACAAAAGGGTTAGTCGGGGTATTATCCTCTTCCACCACTTCCTTTTTCACTTGTGGTTGAGGTTGCGTAAAACCACTCGGAGCGCGATCGATTGTAATGCTGCTTTGTGGAGAACTTGGCTCTGGCTTGGCTTTTAACGAAGTCTCTGCCATTTTTCGACGAGACTCACGACCATAGGAACCAAACATTGCTCGGGGACCGTTGCCTGGATAATTATCACTAAAACCCGTCGCAATGACACTAATTTTAATTTTCGAGCCCATTTCTTCATCCAAAGTTGCTCCAAAGATAATATTTGCATCTGGATCTGCACTATCAGAAATAATCGCTGAAGCATCAGAAATTTCTGACATGGTCATGTCTGGACCACCAGTAATGTTGTAGAGAATACCCTTCGCACCATTGATCGAAACTTCCAAAAGTGGGGAAGAAACCGCCATCCGTGCGGCCACAACCGCTCGATCTTCACCAGAAGCTTCTCCAATACCCATCAAAGCACTTCCCGAATCAACCATAATTGTCTTCACATCGGCAAAATCAACATTAACCATACCCGGAATGGTGATGAGATCAGAAATTCCCTTTACACCTTGACCCAAAACGTTATCCGCCAAGCGAAAAGCATCAATGAAGGTCATTTTCTTGTCTACAACTTCAAGAAGCCTCTGGTTTGGAATAACAATCAAGGTATCAACCGTTTCGGCTAAAGCTTCAATTCCTTCTTCTGCCGACTGCATTCGCCGAATACCTTCAAAAGCAAAAGGTTTGGTTACTACCGCGACAGTTAAGGCACCCGCCTCTTTCGCAATCTCGGCAATGATGGGGGAAGCACCAGTCCCAGTTCCGCCACCCATACCAGCAGTAATAAAAACCATATCCGTATCAAAGAGGAGATCTTTCAGTTTCTCTCGACTTTCCTCAGCTGCGGTACGACCGACTTCTGGATCGGCTCCAGCACCAAGGCCACGAGTAAAATTATTGCCAATTTGCAATTTTGTCTCGGCTTTTGAAGTCAGTAAAGCTTGAGCATCCGTATTCACAGAAATAAATTCAACTCCATGAATTTGTTTAGAAATCACCATTGAGTTGACGGCATTACTCCCGCCGCCACCGACACCAATCACTTTAATTTTGGCAAACGTTGTATTTGAGGGTTTCACCAAGGCCATAAGCTCCTTCGTTTCGATAGAAAATTCCAAATTCTTGAGGGAATTTACTCTATCGAATAGATATTTGCATATCAAACTGCAACAGTCAACTTACCCGATTTTCCACAAAAAGTAAACTAGCATTTTCAGGGTAAAACGGATTTGACAATCTCTTTTAACTTCGCGGGCACCCGGCCCAGCATTTTGAAAGGTGCCAAAACATCAAAGGATACTTCCGAAGCAGCGGAAGAAAGATTCCCTTGCTTCTTACTGTATTCCAAGAGACCAACTCCAACCGCATAGGAGGGCTTACGGATGTCTTCCGTCAAACCACTCACCATATCTGGAACCGCCACTCGTACAGACATATTGCTCACGCGTCGCGCTACATCCACCAAGCCAACTGTCATCGCACCACCACCTGTCAAAACTAAACCTGCCGGCACTTTATTTTCTTCCAATAATCCCGCTTTATCTAATTCATCCATCACCATTCGGAAAATCTCACGAATTCTGGGTTCCATAATGCCATTTACCAAGGTCTTTTTTGAAAGCGTCCCTTGATACTCAATTCCCAACTGCTCAGTATCAATCGTATCTTCTTTGCGACGACGACGGGCCAATTCAACTTTTGTCTCACCAACCTCTGGCTGGACTTTGTTATATCCCTCTTCACTGAGAAACTGTTTCAATTTTTCAGCATCATCCATTGGAATTCGGCAACCCAAAGCAATATCTTGCGTGATCAAACGTGCTCCAAGTGGTAGAACTGCCGAAAACTCTAAAGCACCTTCGACAAAAGCCGCAATACTCGTCGTTCCTGCACCAATATCTACCAAGACCACACCCAACTCTCTTTCGGTTTCTGTCAAAGCAACTTCTGCAGCCGCTAAAGCAGAGAAGACAAAAGCATTCACCTTCAACCCAAGATCATTGACACATTTTTCTAGGTTACGCAGAGCAATCGATAGACTCGTAATAATATGTGCTTCTGCCTCAAGGCGAACACCCATCATTCCCACTGGGTCTTTGACTCCATCTTGAGCATCCACTTTGAAATCTTTCGGAATCACATGAATAATTTCTCGGTCTGCGGGTAAAGAAACTGCTCGTGCCGCTTCAATCACCCGATCAACATCACTTTGCGTGATTTCTTGGTCTGGGGATGCAACCGCTACCACCCCTTTAGAATTTTTGTAGCGAATATGCACTCCAGAAAGTGAAACCACAGCTTCCTTGACTTCAAAACCCGCCATTCGTTCCGCCGCATCCAAACTTTGACTTAATGTATTCAGCACTTGTTCCAAATCAATAATCGCACTTCGCTTCATCCCTCGAGAAGGAAAGGCCGAAAAACCAACCACCTGCAATTCGCCAGCTTCATTGACTTTGGCAATCAAGGTAGAACATTTATCACTTCCGACATCAATGGCAGTAATAACTTGATCTTTCGTCATAATACGAATCAACACTCCTTTTCTTCTTACTATACAGAGATTTTCTCTTCCTGTCGACTAGAATTCAAAAGCTTTTTTATGATACTCGTTTTAAAAATTGAAAGAAAGCAGCGCTTTTATTTTTCCATTTTCAGGACTGGCAAATCAAAACGCATATCAAAGTATTTCTTTCCTGGCAAAACTTCCAAAAAACCCGGATCTTTGAGTGCCGCCGCTAAATGCCTCATTGCTAGCGTAAAATCTTGATTTTCATCAAGCACAACAATTAAGCCATTCGTCAAAGGCAACTCCAGGTCTTCTTGGCTCTGCCAATTAACCCGTTCAACAGGAATTTCATAACGAGCCACTGCTTGAGCTAAAGAAATGAATTTTTGGTGGAGAGAGGCTTCTAGATATCCTTGTTCAACAATTTCTTCTTTGCTTGCTGCCTGATAAAAAATTTCAAGAAGTTGTTGTCCACTTAGATCATTTTTTAATTTTGGTGATTCGGCTAAAACAAAACTTTCGTCTCCAAGTCGCAAACGATATTCTGGAGCCTGCGTACTCAAGGTAATCAATAAAGTTCCAGGAAGTTTTTTCTGCCAACTCAAAAGCTGGTAGCCTTGAGTAAACTCCGTTTTTTCAGCAAATTCTTGCCAAACTGCATCCTTTGAAAAATCTGTCCAAAAAAAAGATCTTCCTACAAAATGTGTTTCTAAACTTTCACAAAGTCCTGGCTCCAGATAGCCTTGATCTATCCTGCAATCCAAGCGCTGAACTCGAAAAGCAAAGAAAAACATCAGCAACAAAGCTCCAAAAATAAGCCAACGCCACCACTCTTTCACTCAATTCCTCCCTTAAATTGTGCCAGAACTTGGTAAAGCTTCGCCGCTGCATCGCGATTGGTCGATTTTTCTCGTAAACTCCGCCGCATCTCAGGATGAAGTGATTCCAAAACCGCAATTTTTTTCAACAGATTTTTCTCCGTCAGTTCTTCCTGAGAAAGGATAACTGCGCCGCCACGGCGGCGCATAAATTCTGCATTTTTTTCCTGTTCTCGATTAAAAGTATTGGGTAAAGGCACCAAAATACTTGGTAAAGCTACTGCCATAAGCTCCTGGACGCTGTTGGCTCCTGCGCGGGAAAGCGCCAGATCGGCATGTTGATAAAGCCAACCCAATTCTTCTTCACTTAACCATTCACGAACAAAATAACGAGCAGCCAGATCTTTAGCCAAAGTTTGCCGTTGAGTTTCCAAAACTTTCTGCCAATTCTTCAGATTGTTACTTCGACCACATTGATGAACTACTTGATAGTTTTTTAAAAGTTCTGGCAGAGAAGTTTCTACAGCTTGGTTCAAAGCAAAAGACCCTTGGTTCCCACCCATCACCAAGAGAATTTTTTCTGGTTTTTGACGAAACCAAACTGGTTTTGAACTATTTTTTTCAAAAATTTGCTGACGGAGGGGATTCCCTGTGAGAACAGAATTTTTATTTGCTAAGTGTCGCGCGGTTTGTGGAAAAGAAATCGCTACTCGATCCGCCACACTTGCAATAAACTGATTTGCTCGACCCATAGTTACTGTTTGCTCATGGGTTACAACCGGAATATGTAGGTTTTTTGCAGCTAAAGCAAAAGGTACGGCTAGGTACGAACCAAATGACAAGTAGACTTCAATTTTTTCTTGAAGAAGAATTTTCCTCGCTCGTCGCAAACTTCCTGGAAATAAACAAATACCTTGAAACATTTGCCAAAAGTTTTTCCCGACAAATTTTGGAGCTTGAAAGGGGAGAAATCTAACAGCACGTTTTTCAACTTCAACTTTTTCTACTGATTTCTGCCGCAGGTTTTCCTGACTGTAGAGCCGACCGACAAAAACAATCTCGTCTTCCGGATGATGCTTTTTGATAAAATCAATCATCGCCAAAGCTGGGGTAAGGTGCGCTCCGGTCATCAAAATTTTCATAGCTCCATCTTATCATCACTGCTCGACAGAAAAAAAGGCCAAAGCAGTTAGCGTTCAGCGTTTTTGGGATGCAAAGCCATGTTGAGCATGAGGCCACAGGCTACAAAAAGCATAAAAAGTGCTGAGCCGCCCTGAGAAAAGAAGGGCAGAGGAACTCCCGTTAGGGGAACTAAAGCCACAACTGCGGCTAGATTCAGAAGCACTTGGCAGGCAATCCAAGCGAAAAGGCCATAGAAAAAAAGCTGTCGATACGCAGAGCTTTCTTTTTGCCGCCGAAACATTCGATTGGCAAGCAAAAAGAAACTCGCAAAAAAGCCAACTAAAACACTCGACCCAATAAAACCAAGTTCTTCCGCAATAATCGCAAAAATTGAATCACTGCTTGCCTCAGGCACATAGGCATATTTTTGCTGAGAATTCCCAATACCGCGACCGAACCAAGATCCGTTACCCAAAGCTAGAGTAATTTGGTGAATGTGATAGGACTCATCACTTTTATCAGCAGCAAGACCAACAAATGTCAGCAATCGTTCCCGTCGATAATCACTCCCCAAAGTCACCGCCAAAGCCAGGCAGAGCCCCATACTCAACAATAAAGCAATTGATTTCCAAGATGCTCCAGAAAGAAAGTAGAGCACGAAAGCCACTGCTAAAACAACCAAGAGCGAACCAAAATCTGGCTGGAGTAAAAGGATTACCGCGGGAAAAAGTAAATAAAACAAAAACACTACCCAAGAATTTTTTCGACTTAAAAAACTGGCATAAAAGTTAATAAAAACAAACTTAAAAAACTCTACCGGTTGAAAAGTCGCAAATGGCAAACGAATCCAGCGACTGGCCCCATTCAGGTTCAGGCCAATTCCCGGGATTAAAGGCAAAAGTAACAAAAAAAGCCCAAATATGTAGAGCGGAAAAGCAAATTTTTCCAACCATTTGAGGGGAAAAAGACTACTGATAATGAATGCTAAATATCCCAAACCTAACCACATTGCCTGTTGGCGAACAAAATGATATTGATGACCAAAAAGCTTAAAACTCTCCACAGCTGAAGCTTCAAAGACAAAGAAAAGCCCAGTCAAAGAAAGCAACAATACAAAAATCGTAAACAAACGCGCCGATAAGGGCCAAGACGAAAAACCCTTTGCCTTTTCCTTCGTCATGAGATCC
>CAZWOQ010000022.1:0-9281 GCA_964635585.1 uncultured Pseudomonadales bacterium
TCCCATTTCCGGTGCAGATTTTCAAGAACTTATTTGTGGTGGAGCTGATTTTGATGAGGATGGAGAATTTGAAAACCATCTTAGTGATAATTTAGGTACAGTGACTCGTACTGTTCCTATATTTGGTGAATTGGACCCTGAGACACGCGAAGATGCCCGTGGAGAAAAAACTACACACGAAACGACATTTTCTATGGCAATGGAATTGTTTGACAAGTATTATAGAGAAGGAACGCCAGTAGGTCTAAAAGATGAAAATGGAAAAATTTTACCTCAAGTTACCACTAGAAATTTAAGGGAAAATCAAGCAGAGTTTATTGATATTGTTTACAGAGAGTTACAAAGTAAGGTCAGAGGAAAAGGGACTTTTTCAAAAGAAAAAACACCGAATGCAAATACATATAACTTTGATTCCGAAGCAAAAATATCAAAGCATGCAATAGAGCTTGCGTTCAGAACTCATGTCATGCTAACTATGCACCATTCTAGATTTGCTTCTGGAAGTCCTAGCCTGCGTGATGATTGGTATTATGCGTTTCGTTTCCCGGAGTATGCTTATAAATATTTTGATTTGGGTGTTGATAAATTTGATCCCTTTGCTTTCTTTTTTATATTTAACGCCAATGATGGGCTTAATGAAAAAGGCGAACCGTCAGATGAAAATCTTTTGGTAAGAACTTTTGGTAAAGGTAAAGTTAAGTCCTTGTTAAGGAAGCTCAAGGATAAAGGATTATGGAACAGGCCTGATAGAGGTTTGAAGAACTTTGATGGATTTGTGAAAGGGTTTGCAATTAAGTTGGTTGATGTCTCAAATGAAAAACGCTCAAAGAGTCCGGAGTTCTCTTTTTTGGCTCCGCCGATGCGATTTTTGCGACTAAGGGATGGTTCTGGACAATATCTGACCCACGCAGCTGAAAAAGGCAATCGCGGTTTACAAGTTCTTTTGGATGATTACTATGATGAAGAAGGAAATATTGTTTATTCGGATTTAAATTATAGTGATTTGGGTACTGATCTGACAGCTTATTACAACTCTATGAATGAGCATGGTATTAATAATTTCTTAAACAAATTTGTAAAGATTGACCGTTTTGAGTTCATGAAAAACGCTCGAGATCCTTCTATTCTTAAAAACCTAAAAAATGAGGCGAGATATACCGTTTCTCTTTTGCCTAGAGTAGGGATTTTTGCACTTATGGGAGATGCTGACCCCAATCAAAAAAAAGATTCCAATGTAAAAATTAAGGTTGACGTTGAGATAATGGATAAGATACTTTTACAAATTATCTTTGTTAATTGTTTGTTACATACTGATCCTTCTGCACAAAAGGACGTTTTCTGGAATCCACTATCGGTTCGCCAGTATTTAACGGATCTTGTTTCTCAAGGAATAATTACAACTGAAGAACAAACAGCAATCTACACTTCAGTTTCCACATATAGAGGTATTGGTTTTTATTTGCGAGGTCTTTTGCTCGGTGTGGGCGAGCAAGTCGAAAAGTCAAATCTTTTCAAATAGCGCGTCAAGTTATGACCCAGTGATTTCCACCTGAATATCGGTTCTTTTTTTTTGTCCAGAAAAATTTATTAGCTTTTTAAATTGTTCCCAGGTCATTCCATTTAAAATCGGCCTGTAAGACTCATCTCGTCCCAAAAAAAGTTCTTTTATAATTTTTTTGTAAGTTTTATTGATCATCTTCCAGTATAAGAGTCATTAATACGTTGTCTTTGCTCCCCTTTGTTAGTTCCATTGCTACCTTCAGAAGAAACTTTCTGTGGGGTGAAAATCTGAGTGACGGATTTCTTTCCACTACTAATTTTAGCTCCCTCTGTGTACCTTTGACTAAGCCAAGAGGCTGCGGAAGAAAGTGTTGATCGTTTCTTATCCTGCTGTCTTTGAGATTCATTGCTTTGTAAATAAGATGAAGCAGCGCCAATTGCAACATTACTCGCAAACTGCTTTCCTTGAGTGACCGCCACTTCTCCAGCACTCTTAATAATCTTTGGAGCGTTAACAACGGCAGACGGAGTAAGTGCTCCACCCACCCCACCAGCAATGGCATATTGCTTTGCTCTAGCAACTCTTTCTTCAATCGACCCACCGCCCGCAAGTCCTAATGCAGCTCCACCCACTGCCCCAAGAGTTGTAGTTCCAACTGTTGTGGCGGCTGTCATTGCTGTTTTACCATATGGAATTGCTTGTTTAATCTGGCTCCAACCAGCTCCAGCCAGAGCCGCGAATGGACCATCGGTAACACCTAGTGCTTTTTTAGTCTGTTTCATTATCTCTGGAATTACAAGAAGAATTCCGATTCCCAACATAACTGGAATCACTTTGGCTTGACCTTGGCCCAATAAAAACGGGGGCATAAAACCGCCACCATAACTACTATTAAGTTCTGCTTCAGACATTGTAGTGAAAGGAGCTGTAAGCATTCTTTCAATGAGAACACAAAGTAATACTACTGGCCACATGAGAAGATTTCCAGCGAGATTTTTAACCCAACTGCCTAAAGCATTCTTTCCTGGCAAAGCACCAAACATTAATGTAATTGGGGCAAAGACAATTTGAATGATGACTACGATGTATGTTTTAAGTAATTCAACAAAAACTTTAAAAGTTGCAATAAGAATAGCGATACCGACAATCATGGCAGCACCTAAACTTGAAAGCCAAGCCAAAGCTTCTCCAACAAAATCAATGTTTAGAAAGTCTTCCATAGCTTGTTCAACAGCTTGTTGAACATTACTAGCAGTGCTTCCTTGGCCAGCTATTGCATCATTAAACATCAAACTAACAAATCCGAAAACGTTGCGATCCATGATGGCTGTCCCATCAACTTGACCAAAAAGACCAACGAGCAAATACATAAGTAAATACATCAGGTCAATCAAAAAACCAGCAATAGCATAAGAAAAAGTGACTGCTAGTAAAGCAACAATGATGTTTGGGATAGCTTGCTGAGCAGTGATAGCAGCCTGACCGACTTTCGTACGGAACATAATCATAAAGCCAATGACCAGAAAAATAATCACAAAGAACATATAGGCAACATTGCGAAATTGTTTCCAGGTTTCTAGAACTGTATCTAGCGAAGAAAAACCAAGTCCTTGGGCGTGGGCTTGAGGAACAAGTCTTGTCGAGTCAAGCACATCTGCAATATAGCTTTGACCAGAAGCGGGTGGAGTGTAAAGGGCGACTATTCCCTTGTTGAGCATGCCAATTGCTCCTTCACCATAGCGTTCACGCATACTCTCTTTCACTTCTTCGCTAGCTCCGGACATGTTTGCTACTGCTTCGCCGCCCATAGTAGTTACATTGACCCAGTTAACAGCGCTACTCATTACTTCACTTGTGCTTGTTTCATTATTTGGTCCTTCACCGGCGTTATTAACGTAGTTATTCGAGGAATCTTGAGCGCCAAAAGTTTTACTCCACCAAGTGGATTCAGCCGAAGTAGGGGAGACAAAAACAAAGAAGCCCAAGAAGAGCACGAAAAGAAAAACAGGAAATGATTGAATGATTTTGCGCATAATCACAATCGAAATAACAATAACCTTATTTTACTGTATTTCGGGGAAAACCGCAAAGGAAAATTTAATTCTTTATAGAGGATTTGTGCAAATTTTTTAAATCTTAGAAAGCACAGCTTGACAATGATTCAAAAACAAACTAAAACTATCAATAATGATCGATCAGCAACAAGTTCAAAAACTGTTGGATGTTTTGGAACAAAGCCATAAACCAGTGGTGATTTTTCCTGAAACAACTGATATGGATTTACTTGTGGCAAGCTGGGTTTTTCGAGAATTTTTGGAATTTTTTTTGCCCTCACAAAATCATCAGGCACTCTTGTTATCTCCAGTTTCTCCTCAGCTGCCAAAGACTTTAAAGCCGTTGCTTGATGCAGAAAAGGTTTTGCAGCATCTGCAGGCTGACAGCTTGATTATTGAGTTTCCCTACCAAACTGAAAAAATTGATCAAGTTTTCTCTCAATTGAGTGCTGATAAAAATCACTTTTTTATCACTGTGAAACCACAAGCTGGCCAGCAGCCACTTTCTGAGGATGAGGTAACTTTTCGCCAGGGAAGTGACCAAGCTGATGCCGTTTTTCTTTTTGGAGTTAATGACGTAAACACTTTGACGAGCTTGGGGTTGCAGGTTGAAAGTTTTTTCCGTTCAGAGAAACGACCGGTTGTTACTTTTAATCAGTTTCTTCCTGATTTTGGTTCGCTTAACATTGATATTGCTGCTGAAAGTTACTCAGAGATGCTTTTCCATCTGATGAAACGTCTTTTAGTTGTTGCCTCTGGAGAGAGAGAACTGGTGGAATTTTTTGAGGGAAATGATCTTGCCACACTTTTATTGTTTGGAATTGAAACAAAAACCCAACACTTACAAACGCAAAGTGCTACTTCAAGTACTTTTCTTGCGGTAGCAGAACTCATGCAGTATGGTGGTAAACGTTTTCTCCTCACACCAAAAAGAGCTTCCACAAACTCAAGAAAAACAATCAAGAACTAAGTTCTCATTTTCCTGCATTCAGA
Organism: uncultured Pseudomonadales bacterium; assembly: GCA_964635585.1. GTDB lineage: Bacteria > Patescibacteriota > Microgenomatia > UBA1400 > PJMF01 > UBA1364. The sequence continues at coordinate 4,549 of CAZWOQ010000022.1, forward strand.
ATGATTGCCGTAGTGAGACTTCCGGGGCGGACATACGGGGGATAGGTGGCAGTGCTATCAGCTCCGTTACAAGCAGCGCTGCCTTTAAAGCAAGATGCGAGCGCTTTACTCGCGATAGTATCTAATTGGGTCGGATCGGTAATATTCATAACCGTGCGAACGCGAGTTTTTAAGGCGTCAACATCAACTTTTTCTGGGCTTTCTTGACAAGAAAATTCGACGGCATCGAGACAAAAAATGAGGTCCATATCTTGATGCTCACTGTCAATCCATGCTACGGGGTGGGGCTGATCACTACTTTCGGGTTGAATGCTGCTACTACATTTTCCTGTCTGTCTCCAACGAGTGGGACGAGGGCCAGATTTGTTATCAAGTGATTGATTCCACTCAGAACAGTTTTTATTACCAAGTCCATTGTATTGGGCCACGGCTTTTACTAAAGCAGCATAGCTGAGGTTATTGGGATCATCACCATCAGCAACAATGATGTTTTTAAGTAGGGTCATGGCACTGATTGCGTCACTGGTCAGATCTCCGCCGTGTAGGCTGCCTCCATCATGAAGTGATTGTGTCGCATTGGCGCCACCTTCGGTCCAGTGAATTCCTGCGGCAATTTCACAAGGAATACCCGTAGCTTTTTCAGCGGCAGCATAGGCATCAAGGTTCTCTTGAGTAAATCTTGATGCAATGTAAGAATTGTAATAATCTTTTGCCGTTTGTGGAATTCCACTATAGCTTGGCATTCCACTAATTTTTGCAAAACCCTCGCCCGTGCAACTCTTTTTTTCGCCGCTGCTTGCTCCACCACAACGGCCAAGAAAGAGGTCTTCAATGCGTTGGCAAGAATTCACGTAATCATAGGTGCTGCTAGCGGTAGAACGTACCGCCTTTTGAATCTGCAATAGCATCCAGCCGAGTCCGAAGTCAGGGAAAAGTAAACTTTTTTTATCGTCAATGAGACTGACCCCAAAGCTCTCTGAAGTGCAGTCATTCACCGTAAATGGCACGCCATTTTCATCATATTCGGTGTGTGGAGTACACTGCGTATTGAAAGAAAAACTGTCTTGGCCTGTAAAAGCTGCTTTTTCTCCTTTAAAAGTGTAGAACTTTGGAATAGCGCCAACTTTATTTTCCATATCTACAAGTTGATTGCTTTTAACCATATTAATAAAGGTATCTTGGTTCCAAAAAATAGCGAGTGCTTTATTGTTATCTTTGAGCGTTTCTCCAACCGGAATGACCCAATAGGCGTTGACTGTAACTCTGTCACCCGTAGATGGTGGATTCGCATCAACAGTAAGTTGCCAAGAAAAATTCTGTGCTTCATTTGAGGTAAAACGATTTATGAGCGTATTATTATCAGGAAGAGCGTAATCATAGGTCTTAATATCTTTATTGGCAGGGGTATAAAGATCTCCAGCTTTTTCGTAATTAAGATCTTCTTGATTGAAAATATCGGCGATCACATCGTTTTTTTCGTCATCAGTACTGTTTTCATCAGTGGCAATAATTGTCAGGTTTTCATTTTTACAATTTAAATTACTGGCGTTTACCAGATCAATAAGTACATTGCTGAGCATGTTCTCATTTGTATCGGCACACTGCGGCATCCCAGCACAGTTGATGGTGCTTTCACCTTCTTTTTGGCTAAGTTTTGTGCGATCAGCAAGCTCACTCCGTTTTGCCAGCTGATCTTCAGCATCTTTTTGATTCGCATCAGCACTTTGGAGTGACATTTTGGTTAATTGCAGACTATCAATGTTATTGATCGTAAGCGATTTATTTGTCGAAAATTCTGGCATTTTGAAAGCAACGACAATTGGTGCATCCAGAGTGGAGTCGGTAGGAGCACCCTCTTGTAAAAAGTAAAACTTATCCTGACTATCAACGGGATTCTGACGAGGAACGATTACCAAAAATCCAAGTCGATACAACTTATCAATATCAATCGGTGCAGCGAGAATGGAAGAGTAGGTGTAGATAAGATCGTCTTGGGTGACATCTGGGGCATCTTCGCCTTCTAAAACACTCTCAAAATCATTCGAGGTGATGTCAGCACAAACCTGCTTATTGCGTTCTTCACCGCTCAATTGCGGGCGAATTTTTTTAAATTGATCTTGGATGTCAAGAAGCTTAATCTTACTTTCTTCAGGTTTGAGCTCGCCTTCGCTGCGGACTTTGACGGTAATTTCTTTATTAAGAGCACAATCTTCAGTAGCGAAATACTTACAAATCTTTTCGATGGCATCGATATTCTGTTTTTTATAGACACACTGTTGATAGGAGCTCATGAGCTTTTCCACAACGCCATAGGAATTTTGCATTACTGTGGAATCGCCTTCGATTTCGTTTGAAGCAACATTTGTGTTTACACCAAACAAAGCTTCAAAGGAACTACTTTTAAGGGTTTCTCCACTTGGTTCGAGACCACGAAGTAAAGGAATTCTGGCTTTCGTAAGATCAGCTGTGTATGGATCAGTTCCGCCAAAAGTAACGGCGCCGTTATTCCAGTAATTTACTGCAGAATCTTGGCTGAAATATTTCTCTATAGCACCCCAGACCTTTTTATCAATTTGCCACTCACGATTAGCGCAGTGCGCCTCATAACCCTGGTCGTAAACCATGTTGTCAATCAAAGAATTCCTCGTAACACCAAAAATACTGCTGTTCGTAATGAGGGGAAGAATATTGTATTCAGCAGCAACTTTTTGCTCCGGGGTGGGACTAGGGGTAATATCCTCGGCCTGGAGAGAAGAGGGGAAAACCACTGATAAGGCGAAACCTAAAGAAAGAAAAACTAGCAACTTTCGTTTGAAAACTGACACAGTATCATTATACAGGAATTTAGAGAGAATTTAGCCGAGGATTGTGATCCCAAAAATGAGCTCAACCAGTTGGGCGATCCAATAAGCGGCAAAAAGTAGGAAAAAACCAAGGATAGCAGCCGTAATCCGTTTCTTTCCTTCTTCTAGAGATTTTGAATCTCCAGCTCCCGTTAGCATTTGAAAACCACCAAAGAGCAACATGAGAAAAAGAATAATCCCCGCGGCCGGAAGGGCAAATCGTAGAAGTTCACTGATAATTCCTCCTGGAGTAGAAAGTTGATCTGCTTTAGAAGAAAACTGCTGTAAGGGGTTAACAGCGTCCAAATTTTCTTTGCTTGGGTTAAAAATTTCCAAATTTGGCTGGGCACTATCTTGGGTGTCTGCCAGAATTCTTCCTGGTTGCCAGAATCGCTGTAGTGCTTGAAATAGAATGAGGAATCCGTTATTCATACATTTACTCCCCAAAACCCGGAATATTTAAGATAGATACGCCAATAAATTGCAGAATGGTAACGGAAAAGATAATGAAAAGCAACCCAACAATAGCCGAGGTAAGCATTTCTTTTGCCTCCTTTGTTTTATTCGGATCACCCTGAGAAGTACTTAAGGTAAAAGCAGAAATGAGAATAAGAATGAGCACGACCACTCCAGCTAAACTCATGCCAATGGTAACGATCGTTTTAATGATCTCTTGTGGTGAAGTAGGAATACAGCCAATGGCAGTCCAGACACCGCTATCCGTCAAACAATTAATACAACGGTCTCGTTTTTCTTGATCATTTGGAATTTGAAGACAGAGTTTCCACCCATCACTAAATTCTTCCTTTAGTTCTTTACATTGGTCATTCTGACAATTAGATGCAATCACGAAATCCCCACTAAAAACAGTACAAGTATTTCCAGGGCCAGTACTTTGTCTTGCTTGAACAGAATAAACTTTTGATCCTGAAGTGGGGACAACGTCAATATCGCAAGAGGCTGATCCGTTGTTTATCTGCGCAACACAATTAGTGCTTCCTGATGGACTTTGGATTGTGACCAAAAGATTTCCGCTAGCTACGTCTGAACCGTCTCTTTTTACCCCTTCAAATGAAAGATGTACTGAGCCGGCAATCAAACAACTCCCAGGGAAATAACAAGTTTTCCCGTTTTGTTCTTGAGTTAGATATGTTTTTTGTATCGTAGTGGCACATTGAGCTCCAGAAGCAACTTGTGCCTTTGCGTCTTTTACAAAAGCGACAAAGGAGACCAACAAAAAAACAAAAATAACAAAACTTCTTTTCACAACTCGTATTTTACCTTACCACTGAGGCGTTTGCCTAGAGTCGGATTCGCTGAGTAACGGCTTTTTCTCCGGCAAGAAAAGGGCGCGAAATTTTGAAACAAGCTTCTTTGCACTGGATAATTTGCGGCTTTTTTTCTAAAATGGACAGGTGTTCACTCCCTCAAAAAATTCACCATATTGGTTTGTTTTTTCCTTGTTGTTGGTGCTAGGAATTGCTTCCGTTATTTTGCAGCCAAAAATTTTAGTTCATGCGGAGGACGAAATTGATCAAATTCAGCGTCAAATTGACGAACTTGCTCATCTCAAGTCTCTTTCAGAAGCGGCAACCGCGCCATTGGAAGAACAGGTAAAAGATCTTGATGCAAAAATTACTTCAGCGCGGAACGGAATCCAAAGTGCAAAAACGAAAGCGCAGCAAACCGCTCAAGAAATTGACCAGCGTGAGACAGATTTAGCATACCACTATACTTTATTTAGTAATCGGATTGCCGCTTCATATCGTCGAGCGAGAACCGCAAACCCCTTAGTTTTTTTGCTTGCGAGTACTGATGCCAGTCAATTAACGAAAAATCTCGCCTATCAAGAATCGGCGCAAGCTCAAGATGACCGGCTTATTCGTTCTA
>CAZWOQ010000023.1:0-9051 GCA_964635585.1 uncultured Pseudomonadales bacterium
TGTGCTGAAGCAAAAGTGGCTTCAATTGCCTTTTCGATTTCCTCTTTACTTGCTTCTTCTTTGGCCGCTAGCTCCTTGAGTTTTTTGACATCCTCTTCAATTTTGCTCTTGTCAGCAGCATCGAGTTTGTCACCATACTCCTTGAGTTGCTTCTCAATCTCGAAAGCAACACTATTGGCTTTGTTTCGACTTTCGATCAAATCCTTCTTTGCTTTGTCGTCTTCTGCATGTTTTTCTGCATCAGACTTCATTTTTTCGACTTCTTCGTCCGAAAGATTGGTACTATTCTGAATGGTGATTTTTTGTTCTTTACCAGAAGTTTTATCTTTGGCCGTCACATTTAAAATACCATTACTATCGATATCAAAAGTCACTTCGATCTGAGGAACACCGCGAGGGGCAGCAGGAATTCCATCCAAAATGAAACGACCTAAACTCTTATTATCTGTTGCCATTTCCCGTTCACCCTGCAAAACATGAATTTCCACTTGAGTCTGATTATCTGCCGCTGTGGAAAAGACTTGCGATTTGCTCGTTGGGATCGTGGTATTGCGCTCAATTAGTGGCGTACGAATACCACCTAAAGTTTCCAGACCTAAGGTAAGTGGCGTCACGTCCAAAAGGACCACGTCATTCACTTCGCCCGTAATCACTCCAGCTTGAACTGCGGCACCAACAGCCACCACTTCATCAGGATTCACCCCCTTATGAGGTTCTTTGCCAAAAAACTTTTTGACTGCTTCTTGGACCTTGGGCATTCGAGTCATACCACCGACCAAAACCACTTCTTCGATATCTTTAGGTTCAAGTTTCGCATCTTTGAGTGCTTTTTTGACTGGCTCAATAGAACGCTGCACTAATTCGTCAGTAAGTTCCTCTAATTTGGCTCTCGTCAAAGTCATACTTAGATGCAAAGGTTGACCATCATCACCTTGCGCGATAAACGGTTGATTAATTTCGCTTTGTTGAGAACTAGAGAGTTCAATCTTGGCTTTTTCTGCGGCATCTTTAATCCGTTGCATCGCTTGAGGATCTGCACTCAAATCTTTGCCGGTTTCCTTCTTAAACTCAGCCATTACCCAATCAATGATTTTACTGTCAAAATCATCACCACCTAAGAAAGTATCACCATTGGTAGCCTTCACTTCAAAAACCCCATCACCAATTTCAAGAATCGAAATATCAAAAGTTCCACCACCCAAGTCATATACTGCAATCGTCTTACTGCCTTTCTTATCAAGACCATAAGCGAGAGCGGCGGCGGTTGGCTCGTTGACAATCCGCTCCACTTTCAAACCGGCAATTTCCCCAGCCTGCTTGGTAGCTTGGCGCTGAGAATCATCAAAGTAGGCAGGAACGGTAATGACCGCACGCTCAACCGTTTCACCCAAATAGCTTTCCGCATCGGCTTTGGCTTTCGCCAAAATTTTCGCAGAAATTTCTTGAGGCGTGTACTGCTTGCCATCAATGACAACCACTGCCATTCCGTCTTTCCCAGCAGTAACTTCATAGGAAACGTGTTTGATTGCTTCTTGAACCGCTTTATCCGCCAATTTTCGACCCATAAAACGTTTCACAGAGTGAACCGTCTTTTTCGGATTCAACACCATCTGCCGTTTCGCGGGATCACCCACCACGACGTCATCGCCTCGAAAAGCCACGATCGAAGGGAAAGTGTTCCGACCTTCAGCCGTAGGAATAACTTTTGGCGTCCCTGCCTCCATGACTGCCACAGCGGAGTTCGTGGTTCCTAAATCAATACCAATGATTTTTGACATAATTTCCTCCTCTTTTCATCTTGCCCAAAGGCAAACTCATTTTTTAGCAATAATTTTGCTTGACTGCTAATTAGCACTCATTTTAATCAATTGCTAATGAGAGTCAAGCAGGAATTTAGCCAAGAACTACTTGGGCGTGTTGAATGATTTCGCCATTCAAGCGATAGCCATTACGAACCACGCTCAAGACCTTCTCGGCCTTCCCGCGTTTCTCGACTACTTCCATCGTAGCCAAGTCAAAAGCTTTTCCTAAAACTTCAATTTTTTCCAAACCAAGTTCTTTGAGTGATCGCCAGAATTGCTCAGTCACCATTGTCAAACCAGGATTTTGGATTTGCTCAGTTGCTAACTGCAAATGTTCTAAAGGTTGCAAGAGTCCTAGACAGAACTCTTTATTGGCCATTTTTACCAGCTGCTGCCGTTCTTCACGACTGTGACGTTGCAAATTTTGATAATCTGCCAAGAGACGTTTCTCACGTTCTTGAGCTTGAGCAAGCGCCTGCAAAGCTGCTTGGTATTCTTCCACACTCACCGGAGTGCTTTGTTCTGCCGCGGCGGAATCTGTCCGCGCTGATTTTGGCTGGGGCGTGACAACTTTCATCATGATTAGTCGATCATACTTTCAATAAGACCCTTGAAATATTTCATCATCGGCAGTGCATAGGAATAATCAAAACGTGTAGAACCAAGCACAGCAATCCGACAATTTTCTTCGGGGATATCAATAAATAAAATACCAATTTGGTCGAGGTTCTTGTTGCCAAGATCTTGACCAAAAATTACTTTCACTGCATTCTCGCTTTGACTGCGAGCAAAAATTTGCGACATGACTGTTTCTTCTTCAATCATCTGCAAAACTTGACGTGTCAGGTTAATGTCATAAAACTCAGGCATTTGCAGTAAATTTGCATAGCCAGCGTGATACATCCGACCATCTTCGGTCATGGCGATACCAAGAGCATGAGTTTTGTCAGCCAAAATTCGCGTGGTCTCGTAGAGGAGATCTTCCATCTTGTCACGATACTTCCAAATTTTTTCCTTGACACTCACTTCATCCGCCACCGAAAGTTCTTTTTCTTTGACCAATTCGTTAATATACAGTTTCATAGCCAAAGCCGTAGGCACTCGACCAGAACTAATATGGGATTTTATTAAATATCCTTGCTTGGTAAGGTAAACCATTTCGTTACGAATTGTTGCTGGCGAAACACCAATATTGTATTTTTTATCAATGGTTTCTGAACCAACTGGTTCACCAGTCTCGATAAATTCTTCAATAATGGCACGTAAGATTTGGATTTGACGGGCAACTAAATCAATCATACTTTAGCAATCATAGATGCTGGTTGCTAAGAAGTCAAGTTTTTGCTGATTAAAAAATTGAAAATCCAAAAAAAATATCAACATTAGCCACGGACTTTTTCTATTGGAATAGGTTGGAGACTATTTATAAAAAGTTCTTGGCTTTCATCTGGTCCACCACTGGTAAAGACCTTGCTTCGAATCACCCAGTTTTCCCCAAAATAGTAATCACTTCCACGATCAGGACCTGGATCTACACCATCTTTTTCCAGAAATACCGTATTTATATTAATTCGAACAGAGAGAACTTCAATTCCAGAATCGAGTTGAGAAGCCTCAAAAAGATATTGACCCTCTGGAAGAAAAGCTGCTTCGTCGTGAATCATTTCTCGCCACCAAGCCTTTCCTGACAAACCAGAACGAGGATACATCGTCAAATTTTCTGGCATCTTAGGCCAAACTGCTGAAGTGAGTTCATCATCAGCATATTCACATTGTTGATTTACCGAATCCTTTAGCAGGTATTGAAAAGTAAAACCATACCAACCAGAAGACCAAGTGCAGACTTCAGGCTTTGTATCATGTTTTGTTTCTTGTAAAGTAGTTACCTGCGCTTGTTTCTCTACAGTATTATCATTGGAAGTTAATAAAATTTTTTGCGTAAAAAATCCAAGAAAAAAAATCGCCACTACAAGAAAAATTGCCAAAATAAAATACTTCACATCTAATTTGGAAGAATTTGATTCCTCTGAAGTTGAAACCATTTGAGAAAAATTGCTGTCCATCGTTTTAGTATAGCAGAAATGCTTAACTTTGGTTTTTCTTAGCAATCTTAGCTTCCCAGAATGCTTGTTTGAGTGAAGCTTCAGCTTGAAGAAGTTCCTTGGCATCTTTGGCGAGCTTAATGCCTTCTTTTGCCTGTTGCATCGCTTCTTCTGCTTTACTTACACTCAGCTCTCGAGCGAGGAATGCGGTATCAACAATAATCACTAATTCATTGTTGGGTCGCTTGTCAACAAAACCAGAAGTAACTAAAAGTGAATGTTCTTCACCCTGAACTCGATAAATCAATTCACCCGTCTCTAACTTGCTAATCAATGGTTGGTGATTTTTCAAGACCGTGATTTGCCCAGCAAGGGTAGGAAGCGTGACCGAATCCACGTCAAGATCTAAGAGATGACGATGAGCGGTAACCACACGAAGGTGGAGCGGTGAGTCTTTCATGAGCTTCAAAACTTTCTGGCGCTGTTACTTCAGCGTCTCTGCTTTCTTCAGCATATCTTCAATGGTACCAACCATGTAGAAAGCTTGTTCGGGCAAATCGTCGTATTTGCCTTCCAAAATTTCTGCAAAACCGCGAACGGTTTCTGCAATTGGGACATAGGCACCCTTGATATTAGTAAACTGTTCAGCCACAAACATTGGTTGCGCCAAGAACTTCTGGATACGACGGGCGCGAGCCACCACTTTTTTGTCTTCATCACCCAATTCATCAATACCCAAAATGGCGATAATATCTTGCAACTCTTTGTAGCGTTGGAGAACTTTTTGCACAGCTTGAGTAACGCGGTAGTGTTCTTCACCAACAATATCTTTTTCCAAAACCTTGGAAGAAGAAGCTAATGGATCAACTGCTGGGAAAATACCCTGCTCAGAAAGACGACGTTCCAAAGAGATCGTCGAATCCAGGTGAGCAAAAGTCGTTGCTGGAGCTGGGTCAGTGTAGTCATCAGCAGGCACATAAACCGCTTGCATTGAAGTGATAGAGCCCTCTTTGGTTGAAGTAATTCTTTCCTGCAAAGCCGCCATATCAGATGCCAAAGTTGGTTGGTAACCAACCGCCGAAGGAATACGACCCAACAGCGCGGAAACTTCACTTCCAGCCTGGGAGAAACGGAAAATGTTGTCAATGAAAAGCAAAACGTCTTCGTGTTTTTGATCACGGAAATATTCAGCCATCGTCAAGGCTGTAAGAGCAACCCGCATACGGTTTCCTGGTGGCTCATTCATCTGACCAAAACACATCACGGTACTAGGCATCACTCCTGAGTCTTGCATTTCGTGGTAAAGATCGTTCCCTTCACGAGAACGTTCACCAACACCCGCAAAGACAGAGTGACCTTTGTGTTCTTCAGCAATATTCCGAATTAATTCTTGAATAATCACAGTCTTGCCCACACCGGCTCCACCAAAAATACCAATCTTACCACCTCGTTTAAACGGACAAATCAAGTCAATTACTTTAATACCTGTTTCCAAAATGGAAGGCGTGGTCTCCAAATCGGTCAAAGCTGGTGCTTCGCGGTGAATGGGTGCTACTTGTTTGGTTTTTACTTCCCCCTTGCCATCGATTGGTTCACCCACAACATTAAACATCCGACCCAAAGTTTCTTCACCAACAGGAACAGAAATTGCCGCGCCCGTATCTGTTACGAGAAGGCCACGAGAGAGACCGTCAGTTGAGCCAAGAGCCACACAACGAACCGTATTCTCATCAAGTTGTTGTTCAACTTCCAGCGTTAACACCTCGCCATTCTCACGAGGGAGTTTTAAAGCGCTGTAAATGTCTGGAATCATGTCATCAAAGTGAACATCGATAATTGGACCAATGATGCTGATAATTTTACCAGTGTGAGGGGTGTTTTGATTCATAAAAATTCCTTGTTATTTCTTTCCATTTTATTTTTGTAAAGATTTCATTGCTGTTGTAATATCCAACAATTCGTTGGTAATCGCTGCCTGGCGAGTCTTGTTGAACTCTAAGCGCAAAACTTCGACCAATTCTTTGGCATTTTCACTAGCGTTCTTCATTGCGACCATCCGTGCCGAATGCTCACTTGCCGCTGCCTCAAGCATGAGGTGGAAAAAACTTACTTCCAAGTAATAATTCAGCAAGAAATCTAAAAGTTCTGTTTGGTTTGGCTCAAGCAAGTACTCTTCTTTATTTTCCACTTTTTCGGGCTGCTTTGTCTCAACTCGCAAGCTGTCTTCACCTTGCAAACCTTCAATTTTCAGCTCCGTAAAAGGTAATAAACTGATAATTTTGGTTTCCTGTTTGAGCGTATTTATAAAATCTGTGTAAAGGACATCAATACTTTTTATCTCTTGAGCAAGATAGGCTTTTTTCACCAAATCAAGTAAAGGAATAACATCCTGTAAATCCAATTTTTCTGGCCATTGCGTAAACTGCGCCAACAAATCAAAACCATAAACTTTCAAAAAATGAGCGGCCTTTTGCCCAATAGCAATGTACTGAGCCCCGGGATGTTGTTTAGACCAAGCAACAACTTCTTTAAAAAGGTTTGTATTCAAAGAACCACAGAGTCCTTTATTCGTCGACAACACAATTAACAAATCTTTGCCTTGTTCATTTTTGCTCAAGAAAGGGTGACTGCCCACACTGACATATTGGGCCACTGTTTGTAAGGAAGCCATTAAAGCTTGGGCGTAAGGACGTGAAGAGAGAGCGGTATCCTGAGCAAAACGCATTTTGCTCGCAGAAACCATTTGCATTGCCCCAGTAATTTTGGCAATGTTTTTGGCGGAATTGACTCGACGTTTAATTGCTCTTGCGTTTGCCATACAAATTAGGCAGCGTCCGCAGTGTATTGAGGATTTGCTTTGAAGAAATCCTCAATCAATTGCTTGAGCTCTGCTTCTTCTTTTGCTTCAATCTTCTGTCCAGCTGACAGAGCATTGATTAATTGAGGATGATTTTTGCTCGCGAAACTCAAATAATTTTGCTCAAAATCAGCAATTTGTTTCAAATCGACTTGATCCAAATAACCGTTTGTAGCGGCATAAATTACCAAGACTTGCTGTGCCACTGACATCTGCCAATCCCAAGCTTGTTTCAGAATCTCACTTACTCGACGACCTCGTTCCAACTGCTTTTTAGTTTGCTCATCCAAATCAGAACTGAACTGGGCAAAAGCCTCGAGTTCACGGAACTGAGCTAAATCCAATTTCATACTACCTGCAACTTGTTTCATTGGTTTTAGTTGAGCAGCCGATCCCACACGAGAAACAGATAAACCAACATTAATTGCTGGTTTCACCCCCGAGTTAAACAGATCGGTCTCTAAATAAATCTGACCATCAGTAATAGAAATCACGTTTGTTGGAATATAGGCGGAAACATCATTCGCTTGCGTTTCAATAATTGGCAAAGCCGTAATAGAACCCCCACCATTTTCTTTATTTAATTTACAAGCCCGCTCCAATAAACGAGAATGCAAGTAAAAAACGTCACCAGGATATGCCTCACGACCGGATGGTCGTCTCAGCAACAAAGCAATTTCTCGATAGGCTTGCGCATGTTTACTTAAGTCATCAAAAACAACCAAGACATCTTGACCTTTGTCAAGGAAATATTCTGCAATCGCTTGACCAGCATAAGGAGCAAGATATTGCAAAGAAGCTGGCTCAGAAGCCGAAGCGGATACAATAACGGAATAATCCATCGCGCCATGATCTTCAAGAGTTTGCACGAATTGCGCTAATGTAGACTTTTTCTGACCAATTGCCACATAAACACAAATCATGTTTTGGCCCTTTTGGTTCAAAATCGTCGCAAGAGCAATCGAGGACTTTCCCGTACTTCGATCACCAATAATCAATTCTCGCTGACCTCGACCAATCGGAATCAAAGCATCAATTGCTTTGATACCCGTCTGCATTGGCTGATTCACTCCTTCACGTTGCATTACACCTGGAGCAATTTTTTCCAGATACATCAATTTATCTTCTTTAATCGCTGCTTTTCCATCTAACACTTGGCCCAGAGGATTAACAACTCGACCAACAATCTCATCTGAAACATTAATGGAAAGAATCCGACCAGTACGGCGAACAAAGTCCCCAGCTTTCAAATCGGGCATTCGATCAAGAGCAATGATACCAACTTTATCCTTCTCCAAGTTCAGCGCCAGACCATAAAGATCGCCATCAAAACGGAGCAATTCACCAGCTTGGACATCGTCCAAACCATCAGTAAAAATAATGCCATCTGCATAAGAGAGAACTCGACCAACCGATTCCCCTTTGATCGCTACTTTTGCCGTTTTGAGGTCTTTGATTTCGGAGAGAAAAGAACTTTGCGTCATAATCGATTTATTTCACCAACTCAGAAGTAAGTTGATCTAATTTTGCACGCAGACTTGCGTCATAGAGCACACTATCAACGCTTAATTGCAAGCCACCAAGTAAACGTGGATCAACTTGGAAATGGAACTGAGGATCTTTCTTTGCCAATTTGTGCAAAAGTTTTTTCTCAATTTTTTCTTGCTCAGCAGTTGACAGAGCAACAGCTGTGGTCACATAAACGTGCAACATATTTATAAGCTTTCTACAATTGTATCTAACTCTTGGTCAATAAGTTTGCTTTGCTTCTTACTGTCCAATTCACTGCCAATCACCTTTTCTGCAATGAGCAGAGCCGCTTCTTTGATTTCTTTGGCTTGATCTTTGATGGCCGCAGCCTTCATCGATTTCAAGTCTGCATCGAATTTACTTCGGCGTGCTTCTTGATCAGCTTTGGCTTGGCTTTCTGTGTCACGAAGCATTTCTGCCGCGTCAGCTTTCGCTTGAGCCAAAATTCCTGCTGCCTCTTTCTTTGCTTTTTTGAGGATTTCTTCCTTGCGCTCATCAAGACTACTTTTCTCTTTCAAGGTTTCCTCGGCAGCTTTTGCTGCAGCTTCAACTTTTTGTCGACGCTCCTCAAGCATTTTCAATACCGGACGATACAGAAAACGGTTGAGAACGAAAAGCACCACACCAAAGTTAATCATTTGGAAAATGATTTGTGGTAATTCTATCTCCATAGTTACTCCTTATTTCTGCGTCTTTAGACAAATTTAATAATCAAAGCAACCACCAATGCGTAAATGGCGATAGCTTCAGCAAATGCGATACCCAAAATCATGTTTGTCTGAATTTTTCCAGACGCTTCTGGGTTACGACCGATGGCTTC
>CAZWOQ010000024.1:0-8880 GCA_964635585.1 uncultured Pseudomonadales bacterium
CAGATAAGGCTCAATTTCAACAATGAGGCTGTTTTACAAAAAAACACGGATAGACCGTGTTTTTTTGTAAAGTGACCCCATCGGGAATCGAACCCGAGTTGCAGGGATGAAAACCCTGAGTCCTAACCTCTAGACGATAGGGCCAGTTTGTTGCGGTGAAAAGCGCAACTACCAACTAATGTTCTGATAATGTGCAATCAGCGGTGTATTTTCTTCTCCTTTCGGAGTTTTTTGTCCACCGACGACCGTTATGATATCAAATCTGTAGGGTTTTTGCCAGTTGTGGAAGCGAAGGTAGAGCTTCGCGGCCAACTGAAGTTTTTGGCGTTTTCGCCAATTAACGGCTTGGCTCGGGTCACCAAACTGCTTGTTTTTCCGAGCTTTGACTTCAACAAAAACCACTTCTTTGCGCTTCTGATCGAAGGCAATCAAATCAATCTCAAATTTGTTAATTTGCAGGTTGCGCTCAAGAATGGAATAGTTGCGATTTTCGAGAAAATGCAGTGCTTGATTCTCTGCTCGAGCGCCAGTCGCAAAATTATTTCTTCTGCGCTGTGCCTTGGAAAGCACTCTTCTCTTTAACTTTATTGGCGGCTTTACCGACGCGATCACGCAAGTAGTATAGCTTAGCGCGGCGGACATCACCCTTACGTTTGACTTCAATTTTGTCAATACTTGGCATCATCACAGAAAAAATCTTTTCTACGCCAATTCCACCAACGGCAATTTTTCGGACGGTGAAAGATTTATTTTCTAAACGATTTTTGACAGCAATAACAATGCCCTCGAAGATCTGGATTCGGCTCTTTTTGCCTTCTTGAATCTTCTGGTGGACACGAATAGTATCACCGACATTAATTTCTATATCTTGATAGGTAAAGCTTTGTGACATAACAAAGGGGTATTATATCAGGCTACTTGGCTTTTTTGCAAGCCGTGATTACTTAGCTGTCTTCTTGCTGACTGCTGCCAAGTACTCCATGAAGATTGGATGTGGATGAATTGGCCGAGATTTGTATTCGGGATGTGCTTGGGTTGCCAAGAAGAAAGGATGCATCTTCTTGGGGAGCTCAATCATTTCCACGAAAAAATCATCAGGACTGGTTCCAGAAATCACGAAACCCTTCTCTTCCAGTGCTTTGCGATAGGCATTATTGAATTCAAAACGGTGGCGATGTCGCTCAGAAATCAGCCCTGTTTTCTCATTTTTAAAAGCATGATACTTTTGGTAAATTTCATACGCCAAAGTGCCTTTTTTCAAAACACAGTCATAGGCACCAAGACGCATACTGGCACCTGTCCCCTTGATGCGTTGGTAATGCTCATCGAAAGGAATCGCATGAATAATAGGATAAGGAGTTTCTGGATCAACTTCTTGGGTGTGAGCGCCTTTCAGACCGACTACGTCGCGAGCAAACTCAATCGAAGCTAACTGCATTCCATAGCAAAGACCAAGGTAAGGAACTTTCTTTTCTCGAGCATACTTAATGGCGGAGATTTTACCTTCAACACCACGACTTCCCCAGCCAATTGGTACGATGATTCCATTGGCAGAATGAAGATCCTTGAGAGCTTGTTTATCTTTTTGTTCTAATTTTTCAGCGTTAATGAAAACAATTTCTGCCTCAACTTCGCTGGCATGAGCTGCATGACTAATCGCTTCAAGGAGCGATGTGTAGGAGTCTTTCAACTCATAATCACCAGTGGCAATGTATTTGGCAATAATCCCAATTCGCAGTGTTTTCGCTTTTTGGGCGTAAATTTTGTCCACCATTTCTTGCCACTCTTTGAGACGACTGGGTCGACTCTTCAAACCGAGCTTTGCCAAAACTTTTTGGGCAAAACTTTGTTCTTTAAACAGCAAAGGAATCTCGTAAATACTCTTGCAATCAGGATTAGAGATAATGTCTTCAACATCCATCGTACAATGATAGGCAACTTTTTCTTTGCGTTTATCATCAATGGGTTTTTCGCCACGACCAACAATAAAATCTGGTTGCAGACCCATCGAATTGAGGGCTTGAACAGAAAGTTGAGTTGGTTTCGCTTTTAACTCATTTATATGATGCGGCGCGGGGAAATAGGTCACGTGAACCAAGAGCACATCCGCGGGCAAAGTCATTTTCATAATCCGGCAAGCTTCGTAGTAGACAATGTTCTGGTATTCACCGGCAGTTCCGCCTAATTCAATCAAGACAATGTCATAGCCTTCAGCAGCGGCTTGAATACGGCGAATGACTTCTTCAGGGACGGCAGGAATTGCGCTGACGGTAGCGCCTTCGTATTCGAGATTTTTGGTTCTTTCGATCACGGTACTGTAAACTTGCCCCATGGTGGTAAAGTTTTTGTAACCAACTTCTTGGTCCAAAAAGCGCTCATAGGAACCAAGATCAAGATCAGCTTCCAAACCATCTTCACAAAGGAAAACGTCACCATGTTCAACTGGGTTAATATTGCCCGAATCAAGGTTGAGATAATTCTCACACTTGATATTGGTGACTTTATAGCCCTGGTCTTTGAGAATTACGCCAAGACTTGCGGCCGTAATTCCTTTGCCTAAGCCTGACATCACCCCGCCAGAAACAAAAATATACTTGGTGTGGCTCTGTTGAGCCGATTGTTGGAGAAACCCGCGAATATTTAGCATCACGGGATTTTATTGTAAGTGAAGAAAGCCTATTTCGCCAGTGCCAAAAAGCTTGGAAACACGGGGTTTTTCCTGTTTCTTTCAGAAAATTTGCTAAGAAAGCATTTTTAGCAGTCAAACAATGATACTGCTAATTTTCAGCGAGTTATGTTTTAATTGATGCATCAAGATATATATTGATGCATTTTGATATTGTTACTCCTCTTCCCTTTTTGCAGAATTCTTTTTACAATAAAAATGAGCAGAAACAAGGCTGAGAGCAAAGAATCAGCAAAGCCTTTCTGTCAAGAAAGTACTGATGCAAAAACTGTATACCAAAACTGGTGATAAAGGCGAATCCTCTTTGTTAAATGGTGAGCGTTTGAGCAAAAGAAGTTTGGTTTTTGAGGTGTTGGGAACTTTGGATGAATTCAATGCTCACTTGGGCTTGCTGCTGACTTTATTTCCGGCTTTCAAAGGAGAACTCCAGAATAATGACCATAAAAAAATGGCCACAAGCCAGCAGGAGTTTTTACTGCGTTTGCAGAATGAACTGTTTAATATTGGAGCGGAAGTGGCGGGAAGTCCTCGCCCACTTTTGCAGCCAGGGTTTTTACTGGCTTTGGAGAAACAAATAGATGCGATTCAAGATTTAATGGCGAAAACTTGGCGGCAGCGTTTTGTTTTGCCAGGTGCTTCCCCGATTGCTGCCGAAATTGATGTTGCCAGAACGGTTTGTCGGCGCGCGGAACGGCTTTTAGCCGCTTTAGATGCAGAGCGTGACATTCGAGAAAGCTTACTGAAAGTAATGAACCGTAGTTCGGATTACCTCTATGCACTCCGTAATTTTTGCAATTGGAGCTTAGGGGTGGAAGAGATTGAATATCGGGCTCCTAAGAAGTAGTGCTCTTTGAATTTTTTGTCGATTCCTTAACGGACTATCAGAAATGCGCTAATAGCGGAATTTTCGGATCAAACCAACCACACGACCTTGAATTTGAACATTCGTCGCATAGATAGGACTCATACTGGAGTTGGCGGGTTCCAAGCGAATTCGAGTGACTTCTTTATAGAAACGTTTCAGGGTAGCAAGACCGTTGTCCAGCAAGGCAACCACAATGTCACCGTTATTTACTTCAGGAGTTTCTTCAATGACAACATAGTCACCATCGTCGATATGATCTTCAATCATTGATTTTCCTCGGACCTGCAGCACATAGGAGCGCTTCTTGCCACTAATCATTTCGGGAGAGACTTTAAAGGTGGCATTGGGATCGCTATGGGGCTCAATGGGTGAACCAGCGGCAATAAAACCTAAAAATGGCAAATCAACGCTGTCCGTAATGTTGATAAAAGTACGATCGACCAATTCGATACCACGAACTGCGCCATCATGTTTGCGGATGATGTGTTTTCTTTCCAAAGCTTGCAGGTGCTCATGGACCGTAGCCAGTGAGGAAACACCTAAGGCATCAGCAATTTCTTTGAGGGTTGGTGAATAGCCGTTCTTTTGCACATATTGTGCGATGTAGTCGACGATTTGTCGTTGGCGCTTATAGAGGGTAACTGCCATTCTGCCTTTCCGTTTTTTGTTTGCCAAAAAACCCGATACTTTTCCAGATTTTTACCAAAGATTAACCATAAAATAGACGAAAATCGCTGGAATTGCAACTAGCTGTTTCTGCATCAAAAAAAATACATCAACAAAAAAAGCAAACAATTCAGTTTCGGGATTTTCTTTTTTGTCTTTGGCTTGGCATTTTTTGGAGAATCCGATATACTGGCAGAACTATGTCAGGAATAACCGATGTCATTATGAGTTCTTTATCTGGTTTTGCGGAGTCAGTGCCGCTGCCAATCTTCATGTTTTTGGGAGCGATTGCCGAAGAAATTATTGCGGTGATTCCTTCTCCTTTTGTACCTTTGACGGCAGGTTCGATTGCGGTTGCTCAAGAGAAGAGTTTACTCTATCTGCTTTTACTCGCGATTATTGGGACTTTTGCTAAAACCATGGCAAGCACTTTTACGTATTGGATCGCTGATAAATTGGAAGATATTTTGACTCAAGGTAAGTTGGGAAAGTTTTTAGGATTGGAATCCGAGGATTTGGAGCGCTATGGCAAGATGATCAATAAAGGTTCAAAGGATGAGCTAGCAGTGATTGCTCTTCGAGCTCTGCCTTTCGTGCCCACTCTGCCTGTCTCGGTGGTAGCAGGTTTGATTAAAATGAATCTGCGCTCATTTATTTGGTCAACTTTTGTGGGTATTTTCATTCGCAACGCTTTTTATCTTTTGGTTGCTTACTATGGCGCCAAACAGTTTGAGAATCTTTTGGCGAGTTTTGATACGGTGAATTTAATTCTGGAAGTTTTGGTGGTAGCGATATTTGCCGGAGTGGCTTTCCTGCTGCTGCGCAAAAATTGGGATCGTTGGTTAGAGATGGCGAAGAAGGCTTTTCAAAAAAAGAAGTAAGCTTTTTGCAAGGAAGTTTTGAGAAAATTGCTTTGGGGTTTTGGAGGGGAAAAGCGGAAGAGCTTAGCCGTTTTGTGTGTTGCGGTAGATTTCCATGAGACGATTGTACTTGGCAATGCGTTCGCCACGATTCAGTGGTCCAAGTTTGACGTAGTTTGCCCCAACTCCAACCGCGAGATCAACAATAAAGCTATCTAAAGTCTCTCCGCTTCCTTGAGAAAGAATCAAGGTCAAACCAGCGTCTTTGCTGGCTTTAATACTTTCCATGGTTTCGCTGATAGTGCCAACTTTCGAAGGCTTGATCACTGCGGCATTAAAACGCTTTTCTTGAGCACCTTCGGTAATTTCTTTTGCTCGCGAGGAAAGGTGCTGGCAGGCGGCTATAGTGGTGGTTTCTCCAAGATCGTGGGTGAGATCTTGCCAGTGTTTGCTGTCATCCTGAACAAAAGGATCTTCCAAATAAATAAGCTTATAGTTTTCACGGATTCGTCGATAAAAGGCAAGTAAATCTTGGGGCGTGCTGCCTTGATTATTGTCACGAAGTCGGTATTTGCTTGCTTCATACATATCCCCTGCTGAGGCGTTCAAACCAAAAAAGATATCCTGGGCAAAGCCAAAAGGCGTGGTGCGAATTGCCTCGATGAGGAGTTCGAAGGCGTCCACATTTTTGTAGAGATTTGGACTAAAACCCCCATTTAGTCCAACCGAGTGAATGGCGCCTTTACTTACCAAAAGTTCTTCAATTTTTTCCTTTAAAATAAAGGCCATTTCTAGAGATTGAGGTAAGGCAATGTTGCTGGCTGGAATAATTAAAAATTCTCGAAAATCTAAGTTCCGACCACCATAAATACCACCATCGAGAGCGGTAATGATGCAGTTGGGGATGAGAACTTCATTGACAAGTTGGTATTTTTTTTGAATATATTCATAGAGTGGCAGGCCGACACTGAGGGCCCCCGCTTTAAGAACCGCTTGAGAGACGGCGAGGGTGGCGTTGGCTCCGAGTTTTGATTTATTAGGACTAGGATCGAGTTGAAGAAGGATCTGGTCAATATCTCGCTGTTTGAGAACATCTTTCCCGACAAGTTGTGGGGCGATAATGGTGTTGATGTTTTCAACGGCATGCATGACGCCATGCCCGAGCATTCGCTGCTGGTCATTATCACGCAATTCTAAGGCATCGGCCGCGCCTTTTGCTACGGTAGTTGGCACACTCGTAATCGTAGAGAAACCATTGTCCAGCCACAACAAAAGCTCGACCGTGGGCCAGCCACGGCCATCAAAAATCTCTCTTGCTTGCAGAGCATAGATCTTGGCCATAATATCAGTATATAAAAGATCAGCCTGCGAAAAAAGAGTCGAAAGCCGATCTTTGTGGTGCTTTCACTGGCTTTATAGGGTCAGTTTAAGCCTTTTTCATTTGTTCTTTAAACCAGTCAACACTGGGAATTGGTGAGGGATCAATCTTTTCCAAAAAGGCTAAATACAGATTGGCAAAGCAGCCCAAAGTAATAGCTTCAAAAACTTGAGTGACTTTGCTTTCAGCCTTGAGGTCAACTCGAATCGACTCGATTTCTCTCTGTTCAACGAGCTCTTGAGTAAGTAAGAGCCGCTTCTGATTTCTTGCCAAATAGAGCTGACTTTGGAAAAAGATGAAAAAGTGATTCATGGAATTACTTTTTGGGAATTGCAAACCCTCCAAAAGATGATGATTCATCTCTGGCAGAACTTTGTAATCAGCAAAACTTTTCGCGTTCTCGTTGAATTGATTGGTACTCACGTGAAGAGCGCCTTCCAAGAATTCGGCACCCACCAAGATTGGGCGACGTTCCAGAGCCATGAGAGCGAGTAGTTTCGCTTGGTTTTTCTCCTGGGGAACTTCTACCAGACAGTTCTCGGTAGTTTGGTGAATGATCGTCAACACGTCGTCAAGATCTTCTTGGGTGAATTTGAGAAGGCCTGCTTTCTTCAAGATGAGAATCTGTGCCATGATGGAATAGCCCACTGCCAAACGAGGTTGCTGTGAAGGGTTGTGTTTTGGCACAATTTGGAAAAAAGGATAGGCTTTCTTTTTGGCTCGTTCCAACAATTCTCCGCCTGCGGTGACCACGACAATTTGTGCATGAGCAACTGCGGCTTGTTCTTCACAAGCAAGAGTTTCTTCAGTTGAGCCAGAATAGCTTGAAAGAATTACGAGAGTCTTTTCATTGACAAAAGCGGGTAACTGATAGGAACGACTGATGGTCAGAGGTATTTTGAGTTCTGATTCGTAGAGATGCAAGATAACGTCTGCTCCCAGGGCTGAACCGCCCATCCCGGCGACAACAATATTTTCAAGTTGATCAAGCTGTAAGTTGGCCAAAGAAAAACTCTCTTCAGCGTTAAAGACATCTTGAATCTGGTCTGCAAAACTTTCCGCAGAAAGCAGCGCTTGGCTTTTATCAAGTGCTTGAATTGCTTGACGATCATCCAAAATGGCTGTCAATTGGTTCTGTTCATCGGTCATATTTTCCCTCCTGTAGATTTTTTATAAATTGTCGAGCGTTTTCAAAAGCAAAATCTTCAAGTTGAAGTTCAGGAATGGCATAATAGCGCAAATCAGCAATATCGTCACTCCCCACTGCTTCACCTTTGAGACGAACTTCATAAAAGAAATTCAAAGTCGCTTGGCCATTTTCGCCATATTCATCAGCAAATGAATCCAAATATCGCAGAACTTCTCCAGCTAAACCCGTTTCTTCCTGGCACTCTCGGATCAAAGCTTCCTCCGCCCTTTCTCCAACTTCGATAAAACCACCAACAAGATCAAGTAAGCCAGCGGCGGGTGCAAAACGGCGTTTCCCCAAGAGAATTGTATTCTCCGCTAAAACCACGGCAGTGACAGTAGGACTGGAATTGTAGAAGTAGATAAAATTACACTGAGAGCAGTGTTTTTGATTTGGGGTGCTTGGGTTTGCGGCGCCCCAAGGGGCGCCGCAATGTGGACAAAAGCGAAAACCGGCTTCAAAAAAGTTCTTCATAGTACTTTCAGCACAAGCACTTAGTCTAAAGCGTGAATATTGACTCCTTCTTGCCAATTAATATCTTTTTGAGTTTGCAAAATACCGCGCAGTTGTTGTTTCAACTCATCATATTCTGCCTGGGTTTTTCCTTCAAATTTGACCGTGATATATGGGCCATTTTGGGAGGCGCGAATAATAGCCATTTTGCTTGGTAAATCCATGCGAATTCCATCAATATCTGTATATTGAGCATCTGGCCAAGCCGCTTTGAAGGCTGCGGTGATTGGGCCGTTGATGGTCTCAAATTTGAGGTCATCTGCCAGACCCAATTTAATTTCTGGGCTACTGATGTATTTTGGTAACTCGCTGACGGCTTGACCAAGGGTCATTTCGCGTCGTTCGAGGTAGGCCAAAAGTCGCAGCGAAGCATAGGCGGCGTCATCGTGGCCATAGAAGTTGTCCATAAAGAAAATATGGCCAGAAAGCTCTCCACCAAATGGGGCGCGAACCTCTTTAATTTTGGCTTTAATAAAGGAATGGCCAGTGAGCCACATCACTGGTTCGCCGCCGTGTTTTTCGATGGTTTCTGTCACACTGCGTGAACACAGGGTGTTGTAGACAATTTTACTGCCAGGCAGAAAGTCTAAAACATCCTGCGCAAAGAGGGCGACGATGGTATCCATCCAAAGGACTTGGCCATTTTCATCGACACCAGACATGCGGTCACCGTCCGCATCAAAGGCAAACCCAATATCAGCGCCCGCTTTTTTGACTCCCTCA